>JANRMA010000020.1:0-7264 GCA_033762035.1 Rickettsiaceae bacterium | reverse complement strand
CTTATAAACTTTTCTCCAGAAGATGAAAATTTTATTTGCAAAATTTGGGATAGGCAAGTTTCGCATATTTCTTCCGGGCAAATACAATTATTTTTTATATTACTATCTTTATCAAGTAAAGCTGATTTAATTATTCTAGATGAGCCAACCTCTTTTCTTGATATAGATACACAAACTAAATTTTACAATAAATTAAAGAAAATCAAATTAAACAAAGAAACTACTTTTTTCCTCATTTCTCATGATATGCATAATGTTATTAAGACGGCCGATCAAGTACTTTGCATTAATAATCATATTTGCTGTAGAACGGATTCAATTATTAATAATATAGCTATTAATGAAGATATGAGTTTGTTTACGCACAAGCATGATCATAAACATTAATATGTCGAATAGTAATTTTGTATAAATCTTAACAAATTAGTTTTTTGGTAGTATTCTTTTATAAAAAATTATACATTTCAATATATAAAACTATATATATTGCAACCGCAAAATACAAATTATTTACTTGACTTAAAAAAAATATTGTGTATAAAGATATATACGTGTTTATGTTCGTCAAAAATTTTTTACTAATATAACATAACACAAAAAAAAATTTGAGAGGTTTTTTATGAGTTATTTTTACAAAACAAACCCAGCTGAGGAAAAAGCATCTAAATGGAACCAAGGTTCTAGTCTTTTTTGTAAAGGAATTAGCATATTTCAGAGCGGACTAGAGAAATCTTATAGTTCTTTGAATCATGCATATAATTTTGCCACGGGAGTGTTTAATAATATGGATGCAGAATCTAAGGCTTTTAGCGCAGTAATAGCGGCAGTAGAGATAATTTCTCTATATTCACCTATAGTAGCGCCTATAATGGCCCCGCATGCTATATTAATAGCTGGAGCTGTAGCTATTGCATATAATCACAAAGAATTTTATGCATGCGTTAAGGATTCATACGAAGCTTCATCTCTTCTAATAGAAGGAACTAAAGAAATTGCCCTAGGGACCGCTGAGCTAGCTCATGCAGGTATAATATCAGTTGAGGAAGGCTTAAATAATGTAAGTCATATTGCAAATGATGCGGTGCAGTATGGGTGTTCGATGTATAACAAAAAAATTGAGTTTAATTCTTTGCCTATAATTGGAGAAGGTTATACAGATACTACAGGTACTATAGATACTACAGAAATTTTCTCTATATAGTTTTTCTTTTTGTTATATAGTAAAAATTCCACTCTTTTATTCTATAAAAATAAACAAAAATGTAATATTGAATCCTATTTAAATTATATAAATAGGATTCTCTTAGATTCAGCGACTAAACTAATTCTGTGTTTATATATAAATCCATTACTTGCCGTGTATTCCATCAGATCTATTCGGCGGGTTTCATTCCACAGAAACTGCAGCAAATCTATATTAAGTTATGCGATTCCTTGATCCCAGAACATAGTTCAAATAGTTTGGTAAACATATTATGATTAAATTTATTTAATATAATATGACTATTATAAAGTTCTTTCATATTCGTAGGTAAGTGCAGGGCTATAAGATTTAAATTATCATCAGAGATAATTTTTGATCTAGGCGAATTTAATTCTATAGCCCAAACTTCCCTGACAGCTGCAAGTATTTTTAATTTTTTTAGATGCGATCTTGAGTTATCTTTAGTGTTAACTTTTTTCCACATGTCATCAAATTTAATCTTATAAAAATCATCGCTACTAAAAGACTCCATAAAATTGCAGAAATTGATATATATTTTTTTCTCCTCCATTAATGTTTTAAGTTTTTCTTGCATAGTAATTAAGTATCTTACATCTTGAGCCGCATATTCTAGCATAGTAAAAGGTAGCGGTCTATGATTCCAATTTCTGAATTGCTGCTCTTTTTCGATAGATTTATTTAATATTTTTAAACATGCATCGCGGTAACTTATTTGTTTTTTAATACCCAGAAAATTTATAGATTCTTGAGTGTCAAAAATATTATTTGTTTTGAGGTTTAAGTCTTTATAAAAAATTTTAATATCCTGAGAGCAAGCATGAAAAACTTTGGAGATAGATCGCGATAGTAAAATATCTTTTAATTTTGCTATCTTAACTAAATATGGATCTATAATATATATATTATTTAAGGTAGAAATTTGCACCAAACAAAGTTCGGCAAAATAGGTATTATTTCTTACAAATTCTGTATCTATGCCAATAACCTTCTGATTTAATAAATCCTCTACCACTGCATCCAACTGGATATCATTTTGTATTAATAACATTTTTCTTGCTCTTTCTGAGAATTTTGTGTATAAGTCCTAATGACTATATAGTAAATTTGGTTATTAATAAAATGCATAAATTTCGTACTCATAACTGCAACTCTTTGAGCATAAGTGATGTTGGAATGAAAGTAAAGCTTTCTGGATGGGTACATCGTAGGAGAGATCATGGAAATCTACTTTTTATTGATTTAAGAGACCATTATGGTATTACGCAGCTTACATTTACTGAAAATGATAAAAACTTAATGGATATGGCATCTCGTATTAGATTCGAGAGTGTTATTACTATAGAAGGAGAGGTGGTAGCTAGATCTCTAGAGACAGTAAATAACTCCTTAAATACTGGGGCGATCGAGGTGCTGGTGTTGAAATGCCATATAGAATCATTATCTGAAGTTCTCCCATTTATGGTAAGTTCAGAACAAGAATCTCCAGAAGATTTGAGGTTAAGATATAGATTTCTAGATTTAAGAAGAGCAAGGCTTCATAATAATATTATCTTTAGATCTAAAGTTATATCAGAAGTTAGAGCCTTGATGCAAGAAGAAGGTTTTACAGAATTTCAAACGCCAATATTAACTTCTAGTTCTCCTGAAGGGGCTAGAGATTTTTTAGTGCCCAGTAGGCTACATCCTGGTAAGTTTTACGCGCTCCCGCAAGCTCCTCAGCAATTTAAGCAATTACTAATGGTATCGGGTTTTGATAAATATTTTCAGATAGCTCCATGTTTTAGAGACGAAGACGCAAGAGCGGATAGATCTCCAGGAGAGTTTTACCAACTTGATATAGAAATGTCTTTTGTTACTCAGGAAGATGTGTTTAGCTCTATAGAGCCAGTTTTATATAAGCTTTTTTCAAAATTTGGGTCCTCAAAAACTGTTACTAATTTTCCATTCCCAAGAATCACATATAAAGATTCTATGCTAAAATATGGATCTGATAAGCCCGATCTTAGAAATCCTATAGAAATTTCCGATGTTACTGATATTTTTAGAATCTCAGATTTTGCAATCTTTAAGGACGCTATAGCCAATGGCTGTGTTGTAAGGGCTATACCCGTACCTACTGGCTTTATGCAATCTAGAAAATTTTTCGATCAAATGGCAGATTATGCTAAAAGTGAAGGAGCGAGTGGTTTGGGTTATATACAATTTAGCCCTGAAGGTGATGCAAAAGGACCGGTAGCTAAGTTTCTAACAAATGAATCATTAGAAAAGCTAAAGAATCAAGCTTCTATTCAAAATGGAGATGCAGTATTTTTTGTGTGTAACGAAAAAGAGAAAGCCGCAAAAATTTCTGGTAAAATCCGCGCAAAAGTTGCAGAAACACTTGATATTTTAGAAAAAAATTGTTATAAATTCTGTTGGATAGTAGATTTTCCTTTTTACGAATGGTCTGAAGAGAAAAAAAAGATAGATTTTAGTCATAACCCATTTTCTATGCCTCAAGGGGGGATGAAAGCCTTAGAAGAAGCAACAACAAAAGAAGATTTACTAAATATATGTGCATATCAATATGACATAGTCTGCAACGGCGTTGAGCTTTCTAGCGGGGCTATAAGAAATCATAAACCTGAAATTATGTATAAGGCATTTGAGCTTGCGGGTTATACAGCAAACCAAGTAGATGAAAAATTTGGAGGCATGATAAGGGCTTTTAAATTTGGAGCTCCTCCTCACGGCGGCCTTGCTCCTGGTATAGATAGGATGGTCATGTTACTTGCAGATGAGCCAAATATTAGAGAAGTGATAGCTTTTCCTATGAATCAACAAGCCGAAGATATATTGATGCAAGCCCCTTCTATTGTTGATATAAGTCACTTGAATGAGCTTGGTATTACCCATTCTCCTTCAGTGAAGAAGTTTTTAGACTCACAAAATAACAAATTAAAAGGTAATATTCATGAAAATTAAACACTTTATTTTAAATTTTTTAGTAATTTCAATTATATCATGCTCTGGAATTGTTTATAGAGATTATATAAGAAGTAGTATTAGAGATTTTTTTAAAACCCATAACGAAATGGCTGCAATTTATAAAGTTGCAGTAGGCGAAACTATTTATACGCAAGGTATTCAAGGATATGCAGATAGAGAAAATAAGATTTTATTTAGACAAGATCAGAAAATGCCAATAGCTTCCGTTACTAAAACTATGACTGCAGCTTTAGTTCTTAAAATGCAAGAAAAGGGCATGCTGACAGTTCATGACGAAGTTGCAAAATATTTCCCTGATGGGTCTGAAATGTGGGGAGGTCAAAAAGCTCCATTATGGGCTAGTCATGTAACTATACATCATTTACTTACTCATACTAGCGGATTACCGGAATATGTTTTTGCTGTGAAATTTGATCCATCTTCTGATATAGAGCAAGCAAAAAAACTTGTTTTTAATTACGCCTGTACTCAACCTTTAACTTCTCTTATTCGTGATCAATATAATTACTCAAACACGAATTATTTTATTCTTGGAGTTATATTAGAAAAAATTACAGGTAAAGATTTTGCCCAGCTTCTTAAAAAAGAATTAACCGATACTGTAGGATTGTATAATACTTATTTACCAACTTATAAAGAGTCTATGCAATTTCAAAATAATGAACTACCTGAAGCAGCCAAAAGATACAACGCTTTAATAGATTTTAAAGAAGAAAAAGTGGAATATTCTAATATTACACCACAAGTTTATTTAGTAGCATTTTCTGACGGAGGAGTAATTTCTACGGTTGATGATTTAGTAAAATGGAATAATTACCTTCACTCAGGTAGATTTTTATCACAATTTTCATACAAGCTCATGACAACCGCCTATACTGAAGACACAAGTTCAGAAATTAAGGATGTAAAAATAGGCTATGGGTTAAAAATTTTAGAATTACCTAAAGGTCATAAGTTATTTTTCCACCCTGGCAGTGCTATAGGTATTAGAGCGGAAACTGGCTATTCAACTTTTTATGGTATGAGCTACGCTATTTTATCTAATGTAATGCAGGTAAAATCTAATAAATATAAGATGCGGGATATCAAAAATCCGGAGCTTCAAATAGGGATAGAGTTTTTAGCTGATGAAATATATAATTTAATGAAGGTAGCAATAGAGCTTCAGAGATCATAATAAAATGCAAGTAGCATAAAACGTGACCCATAAATCTATCGCTTATTTAGTTGCAAATTATATCAAAAAAATTTCTTCCCATAAAGGCGATGATTTTGCGGAGATAGTTGCGAATTGGCCGAAGATTATAGGCTCTAATTTATCGAGAATGTGCTTTCCTGTTTCTCTTAAATATTATAAAATGCAAGGATATAACAGAGCAGAACTTACAATCTCTGCAAAAACTCAATTTGCAAAGTTAGAGCTAGAATTTTCATCAGGTATAATAATAGAAAGAATAAATATGTACCTTGGTCGTAATAATATATCTAAAATAAGAGTCAAAAATATTTAGCTAGAAATATCTACTTGATGAAATAATCTAAATTTCTAGAGGCATCCACCCTAATCTTTACCACGACGTTTTTGTTTCTGGGTAATACTACCCTACCATTTTTAAATGATCTACAAATGAATTTAGCTGATCTCGCCTTGGCTACCAATTAATATAGGTATGCACTGGGCTTAGGCCTAAATTTGTTTGTCTAATTTTATTCTTACAAATGTTATTATATTAGTATCCTAGGAAGTTAGGGTTTAAACATAGCAATTCTAAGTGCAAACTTCAAATTAGTTTACTATAAAACTATTAGGCTATTTTTTTATATTCGTGGTATAGGTTTCTTACGGCATATATCCATAAAATACAAACTATTATAAATATTACCATTAAAATGGGGGAAATGGATGCATAAGAAGCGGTGGGAACTAAGGTAAACAGCAAAGCCTGCACTAAGCCACTTGAAGATTTACCTATTTTAGAGCTAATAACATCCACAGCCGCCTTTCCTTTGGTTTTTAATTCTTGATCCAAGGGTATATAAAGCATTTCGCGAGAGGTATCCCATATTGAGTATTTAGAGCCCTTAGATAAAATATTTTGTACAGCCCCAATAGATACTGCAAGAGCAATAGGCGGCATCATAAGCCAGTAATTCATCAGCCCAGCTATTTCATTATTAAATACCACTAATATAAAAAACATAGTACCAGTTATCAGAATAATAATCGGGGTAATTACAGCAACTACAAACCAATTATGAGAGCGCATTAAATTATTACCTATTATTGTCATAAACATTATAGCAACTCCAGTCCAGAGAAGAAAGAATCCATTAAATTCCGCATAAGAATTTACGTTAGGATATAATTCTTTTATTCTATCTTTCCATACAGATTCCACTAAATTCATAGAAAGGCCAAATGCAGCAGAGCAGATTAGCATAAGCCATAAGTATTTAGACCTTACTATATATTTAAAACTATCTACTAAACCTAATTTAGGCGCTTTAACTTTTTCGGATTTTGCTTCTTTGAATAATCCAGGATCATTTACCACTCTTTTGAAAATAAAACTAATGAGTATAGAAGATATAATAGCAAAAAATATCACCATAGCTATGCTTGCTTGTACAAGCAATACCCTATCTCCTACACCTGGAAAATAAATTTTGAGTATAGATTTTTCAGACGCTATATTCATCATAATGAGGCCAACGAAAATTAAGGCAGAATTCCCAAATAATGAAAATAAAGTATAGAATCTTTTAGCTTCTTCCGTTGAAGTGATATGATTTGCGCATTGCCAAAATAATAATATATAAAAAATATTAGGCCATAGTTCAGCAAGCACATAAAAAACTATGTAACTCCAATATGCTCCGAGCGCTATGTACCATTTAAAATGAGGAAATTTTTCCATTAGGCTTTTAGCATAAGAGACATCAATATGAAAAAACTCTACATTAGGATAAATAACAAAAGCAAAAAAACTAAAATATGAGATAAAAAATAATAATAAAATGTTAAATATTCTTTCAAATGAGAGATGATTT
>JANRMA010000019.1:0-4258 GCA_033762035.1 Rickettsiaceae bacterium | reverse complement strand
GAAGAAATTTTAATGGATATCGATTTCAGAAAACATCCAGCATGGACTAAAAAAGGCTTAAACGCAGTTAGCCAGTCTGATAAAAACATCAGTGCCTTTAATAAAAGGTTTGGCGGTTTATCACTCGGATTTTAGATTTATACGCATGACTTTTACTGTGCCTGCCCAAAAAAATTGATACGAACCTAAAATTTCAATAATATATTAAACACACCAAGGAAATAACATTCCTGTGTACTATCGTTTCGTTTGTACCCAGACGGAAAAAATTAAAAATCCATCCGATTGCAGTAATTGTTCTAGTTTTAAGCATCTCCAGTATTTCGTTCTTACCGCTGATTTTGCTTAGGGTCTTTAGGAATAGGACCTGCCGGATATAACATTTTTCCATTATGCCCTACATGGGTTCTAGCGTTTGTATCAGGAGATTTTACTGTATATAAACTTTTTCTATCATCCTTTACAAATTTAGCCACAGGGCTTGTATTAGAGACTGGTAATCCAAACCCATTTAATCCTCCTAATGGATCTACTATTTGTTTTGAAGATTTTTTACCTAACTGTTCTTGTGAATCTGTGAGTATCGATTCTCTAGATGGAATATTAATACTCTTACCGAAAAGGTACGTTAAAAACTGGGTAGCATGGTTAGCGTCGTCAAAATCCTTCTTTTTATTATCTTTTTTAGGATTCATTATTTGAGTCCGATCGCTTTGCAAGAAAGTGAGATATTTACTATATGCATTCAATAAATCTGATGGATCAGTCATGTTTAAATCCTGCAAAGTAGTTCCGTTTTTTTTGCATGCTGTTACTACCGCAGACATAAAGTCGCTATATTTTGCATAACTATTAAATTTATCGACCTGATTAGCATGCAATAAAACTTCTTTTATCTGAGGTATATATTTTGGATCTTTTCTTAAAAGCTTTGCTAGAGCATCATTTCCTTTAAATATCTCTTTAAACTGTTTTCGTTCTTCTTTAGTAAGATTTAAAGACGCATAACCTTGCAATCTATTCCATAATTTTTTAACCTGGGCAGTAAATGTTAATTTAGCTTTTTGGCTTACTTTTTCCGGCGCATCGCCATCAGAGTCTGCTATTTCTAACATTCCAAGTACTGCTTCTTGTGCAACATCTTTTTTGCTGGATATTGATGAGCGTTCTGTACGCCACAACTTTGTTAGCTTTCCTAAAATAGCTTCTTTAGATTCTGTATCTGTCATAATATTATCTTTTTTTATATTAGTATGTATTTAATATAACATAATTTATAACTCTTTGCTTTTTTTAGTATATTTATAAGAAAAATTTATGATTATGTGATGCAAAAATGCTGCACGAGAACAATCGGTCCCAAGAAGTGCGGCTTTCTAAAGTGCCCTAATCTCAAAAATAGAATTGCTACAGGGAGCAATCGTATAACTTGCATATAACAAACTTTCGTTCTATCATAGTCTGTTTTCAAATAATTGATAAAATTCAACATATGAACTTAATAAAATTCATAGTAACAGGATTTGGAGTTGGATTATTTCCATATTTTTCTGGTACTTTAGGGTCTTTAATAGCTTTTCCAATTAGTTACCTCATCCTTATTGCTGCATCAAAAACGGGCGCTTGTCTGCATATAGAATCTTTGAATGAATCTGGACAAGAGCTTGCCGGAATATTTGGAATATATATTATAGTATTTATCATTATACTTATTAGCGGAATTTATTTATCAGACATATATGCAAAATATACACGCAAGCAAGACCCTAAAGAAGTTGTGATAGATGAAATTATGGGTCAGATGCTTACCTTAATAATCTCTTTTCCTACTCTAATATTTGCCCATAAATCGTACTTGGGCCAATATCTTAGGCCAGAGCAAATTGACGTTATTTTTCTTTTTTGCTTGCCTTTCTTTTTCTTTAGATTCTTTGATATACTAAAGCCTTGGCCTATAGGTGATATAGACAAAAATATCAAAGGTGGTTTCGGAATTATGTTAGATGATTTTGTGGCTGGTATATTTGCCGGAATTACATGCTATATTGTTACTTTTATTTTGATAGCCTAAAAAATGTTACAAAGATTACAAATCAAAAATTTTGGTATAATCAAAGATATAGATCTAGAGTTTTCGCAGCTTTCTTATTCAATTACTGGAGAAACTGGGTCTGGAAAATCCCTTATTATCTCTGCAATAGATTTTTGTATAAACGGCAGGGCTGCTTCAAATATTATAGGGATGCATTTGCCTTATACTTGCGTGATTATCACTTTTTCTGTAAATAAGCAAATAGAGGCATTGCTAGAAGATCATGGTATTTTACTGGATAATTCAGAGCTGATTTTATCTAAAACCATGCATCTTGATGGTAAGAAAAAATCTTTCATAAATAACCAATCCGTTAGTCAGAAAATTATAGATTTATTAAGCGATAAACTAATTTCTATTTATGCGCAGCATTCATTAAGCTATTTATTTAAAAAAACATATTATCTTGAATTTTTAGATAATTTTTATGGCAATAAAAAAGATTTATATGACCTTAAAGCGCTTTATAGGGAAATTAAAGCACTAGAGTTACAACAAAAAAATCTAACTCAAGAGTTAGATGATATTAGCAAAGAAATAGACTATTTAAAGCATATGAGGGATGAAATAAACGAGCTTAATATACAAGATAATGAAGAAGCAATTCTTTTAGAAAAAAGACAAAACCTGCTTAATCTTGGAAAGAAAAATGAGATTATACGCTCTGCTGTCAATGACATTGCGCGTATTGATGCTATAAATATTTTATATAATATTATAAAAAGATTATCTAAGCAGCTAGATAATGAAGTTTTTAATGAGATTATAAGTAATTTAGATGAAGCTATAGATAAAATTTCTTGCGCTCAATCCGGCCTAGAGTCTCTGTTACTTCAAAGTAGTTCTACAGAAAACATAGATTTTGTAGAAGAAAGACTATTTAAGATAAAAGCCTTGGCAAGGAAGTATGGCTGCCATTCTGACAATCTTGTCGAAATGTCTAATAATACTAGCTTGCAAATTACTAAAGCTGAGGACCTTGAGGGCGTGATAGCAAAAAATCAGATTATATTAAAGGAAAAACTAGATTTATATCAAGAAAAATCTGAGTTAATTTCCTCGGAAAGGAGAAAAATAGCAAAACAAATAGAAGAAAATGTATGTCTTGAGCTTGCAGAATTATACATGCCGCAGTTTAAATTTGTTATAGATATTATTTCCGATAAAAATAATTTAACAGAAGAGGGAATAGATAATGTAAATTTTTTAGGCTCTACTAATCCTACTAGCTCTCCTGCGCCTATCGATAAAATATGCTCCGGAGGCGAAATGGCTAGATTTATGCTTGGATTGCAACTTGTATTACTTAAGGTCTGCGAAATAAAACCGACAATAATTTTTGATGAAATAGATACTGGAATAGGGGGAAAAGTAGCGGATAGAGTAGGGCAAAGAATTAGAGATCTTTCTTCTATTTGTCAGGTTATAGCTATAACCCATCAACCTCAAGTAGCTTCTAAGGCTATATTGCAAATTTATGTAGAAAAAATGCTTGAGTCAGATACGTTTGTCTCTAATGCAAAAATACTCGATCATGAGTCTAGGGTGCAGGAAATAGCAAGAATGCTCTCTGGCAAACATATTACTGAATCTGCTATATCAACAGCGGTATCTTATTTGGAATAATTAGGTAATACCATTTCCTATTTTAATTGATAAAAATGTTAGGCTTAAGTGGCGACAAAGGATAAATGTGATTATTGTTTAATACCAATCTTCATTTGACTTTTAGCATAACTAATTATCACGCTCACTCGATGTTATAAATGAGTTTCGAAAAGCGATTTATTGCCAAATAATAAGGTTGTTGTTATTATGGAATATAGTCGAGAAAATATGAGTTAATATGATGAGCAAAAAAAGGATACATATGCCAGATCCAATAGAAACATTTGAGAATGCAAAGAATTTCGTGCGCACTTTTCCAAATCTTGAAAGGTGGGTATATCGTGCCTTAGAAAGGCAAGATATCAATGCTCGTGGACCTGGAAAAACTACACTACTTCAAGTAGTATCTGGTTGCGGCGATCTTGAATTGGTTAAAAGTCTGATAAAGCATGGTGCTGAAATTGAAGAATCAGACGACGGCGGAATAACTCCTTTGCATGCAGCATCTCAAGGAGGTCACATTGATGTGGTTAAATATCTTGTAAAGAGTGGTGCTAA
>JANRMA010000018.1:0-2325 GCA_033762035.1 Rickettsiaceae bacterium | reverse complement strand
CTATAAATCCTAATATTCCACCAAGTAACGTGGTTAAGGATCTTATTTTCGATTCTTCTTATATTGGTCTAAGGGGTCTGACACTCGTAGGGATCATGGCACTGGTAATGTCTACTGCAGATAGTTATATAAATTCTACTTCAGTTTTAATAGTTCATGACTTTTGCAGGCCTTTAGGAATTAATCTAGTAAAAAATGAGCTAAGCTTTGCTCGCTTAGTATCTTTATTAATTGGTGTTTTTTCGATAATACTAGGCTTGCAAAATAGTAGCTTACTCGAATTAGAAATCGCGGCTTTTTCTTTCTACATGCCTATCGTAACAGTACCTTTTACTATGTCTTTACTTGGTTTTAGAAGCAGCGGCAAATCGGTATTAATTGGCATGATGGCCGGGTTTGTAACAGTTGTGGTCTGGAAAATATTTTTTACGCAAATTGGCATAGACGGGCTTGTTCCTGGTATGCTTGCTAATTTAGTCTTTTTGCTAGGAAGCCATTATATCTTGCAGCAGCAAGGCGGATGGGTTGGAATCAAAGATTATGGCTATGTATTACAAAGAAGATTTGAGCGCAGGGCTAAAATACGAAATTTTATAAAGGCTTGTCGCAATTTCAGCCTATCTCTATTTTTACGCAAGAATAGCCCAAGTAGGGGCGAAAGCGGTGAGGCTATCTATGTTTATCTTGGCTTCTTTTGTATGGTTTCAATCTTTTCTTCTGTAAATGCAATAGGAATGCCTATTAGAATAGAATATAGCACAATAATGGATTTTATATATATTAGCGTTATATTTACAGCGACACTACTTCTTGCTTATCCTCTATGGCTTGCCAGCTGGCGTAATACCAGCGCTATTTACATTTTATGGCATAGTGCAATATTTTTTATTCTTATTTGCATAAGTTTCTTACTAGTTATTATTAGTAAATTTGCTCCTTTGCCTTTTATGGCCTTTATGATAAATATCATGGTTATTTCGGTCTTAGTAAGATGGCAATTAGCCTTACTAATGATAGTATCAGGATTACTACTTACAATGCAATTTTGTAAAAATGCCTTAGGTGCAAATTATTTACAAGAACAATATGCATTTGCTCATTTTGAAATAACATATCTTCTATTAGTAGTGAGCGGTATTTTCATGGCATTCCTCCGGCCTAAACAAGACTGGCAACAACTTACTGAAGAAAAAACTGAGCATCTTTCAGCAAGAATTGATGCAAGCCAGAAGCAAATAAAAGAAGCTCGTGACCTTAAAGATGAATTCATCCGTAATGTAAGTAATGAGTCTGGCTCTCCTATAGCAGATATTGTGACTATGGCAGAAAGCCTCCAAAAATCTTATGACAAGCTTAGCGAAGAAGAAAGAATAAAAGCTATTGGCGCTATTTTCGAAAGCTCAAAAAGCCTTAAAGTCTTTGATGAAAATATAGCTACATTATCTAGATTAAATAAACCTAATTACAAACTCGAAAAAGAGAAGATTGATTTTAGCGATTTAGTCTATGATAGGCTAAATACTTGCCGTAGATTATATGAAGAAAACCAAGAAGATAGGGAATTTATTTTAGATATTAAAGAAGGCATAATAGCAAATTTGGATAAGGATTATATGACACAAATGCTTGATAATCTAATAATTAATGCAATTACTTACTGCAAAAAAGGTAAAATCCATATTTCTTTGAGCATCCAAAAAGATAATATAAAGCTTGTAATTCAAGATGAAGGTCCTGGCATATCTAAATACGAGCTCTACGAAATATTCGATCCATTTACCGTAAGCTCTAATACTAAAACTCCGGCATTAGGAAGAGGAGTAGGGCTTGCAATGTGCAAACGTATATTAGAGGTCCACCAAGGCACCATCACAGCTGATAGCAACGGAGAGCTTGGGGCAAGTTTTACTGTAAGTCTTCCGATATGAAGCGCCTATAATTAAAACTACCGGCTCTTGCTCAAAATGATAAGCCGTGTTATAGAAAGGCGTTTTGTGGGCCGCTCTATTTATCTATATTTTAATTTTAGTCACTTGAATCAAGGATACATGCCTTATGTAACAAGGGGACTATGGGAATGAACTGTCAAAGTGAGGAAAGCGCCGGTATTTTATATGTAATATTTGCTTTATAGCCCAATAAATCAGTTTTAGCAAAGCATTTTCTGAAGTAAATGGGCCTTTTATTTGTACTAATTGACATTTAATCTGACATTGGTGTATAAGATAAGAGATTAGCTCGTGAGTGAGAGCCTTCAATAGCTCATTCACGAACGAGCTAATCTCCATTAACTTATAACAACATTTATGGAGATTAAAAATGAAT
>JANRMA010000017.1:0-7931 GCA_033762035.1 Rickettsiaceae bacterium | reverse complement strand
GGCGCTCGGGGCCAGCTTGCCCGCAGCCTATCGTGCCTTCCTGGAGTCGCATAGGGAAGTTCTACAATCCAAAATTTAAGCCATCCATTTAATCTGATTGACCGAGAAAGATCTATCAAATCTTTTGGCATTGTTTTTATTGAGCTATAAACTGAGAATGCTATGTTCCATGCCTGGGAAGTAAAAATCGCAAACACAACAGCAAGTTCTGCTCCTATTCTCTGTCCAGGAAACATATTTAAGAATCCTGTTACTGTAAATGATATAAAACCAAGCACTGGCACAGACTGTAGTACATCTAGTAAAGGCACAAGAATCGTTTCGAGCTTCGGGTTTTTGGCGGCAACTAATCCATACAATATACCAAATATTGTCGAGCAAACTATTGCAAGAAACATTCTAAAAGAAGTATATATGGAATATTCAAAAAGCCTATTATAGTCTAGACTTACCGGATTAGATTTTAATTCTGATAAAGTACCTTTTACCTCTTGCTCTTCTAATCCTACTAATATCAAGAAAGCTGCAAATAGGATAATAGTAAATACATCGTAAATCGGTTTAGAATGTTTTTTATAAACTGATTCTCTAGTAAAAAATTTCATTTTTCGTAATTATTATACTCCAAACACCTTGGGCACTTGAAATCATATTCCTAAGCATTATATATTAAGTATATACAAAAACAGGGATTAATCTATGAATGTGGAAAAATTTACTAAAAAAAGTAGAAATATTATTGCAAACATGCAATCTATTGCAGCATCGAAAGAGCATCAGCAAATATTGCCAGTGCATCTTCTAGCATCGCTTGTAGACGACGAAGATAGAATTTGCCAATCTTTAATAGCAGAATCTGGCGGAGTCATTAATACTCTTCAATACGATATTGAAAAAGAACTAAACAAAATACCATCGGTTACAGTCTCTGGCGGAGGGCAAATTTATTTTAGTGCGCAAACCTTAAAGATTTTAGCAAATGCAGAAGAAATTGCAAAAAAAGTAAATGATACTTACATTACTGTAGAAAGAATGCTGGAATCTAGTATAGCAGACGACTTAATAAGTAAACTTCTAAAAGATAATGGAGTAGAACTTAATAAAATATCTGAGAATATATTAAAGCTCCGCAAAGGAAGGATAGCAGATTCAGATAGCGCAGAAGATACTATGGGCGCCTTAAAGAAATATAGTAGAAATGTTACCGAGCTTGCGGAGTCTGGTAAGTTAGACCCTATCATAGGAAGAGACGAAGAAATAAGAAGAGCTATTCAGGTTCTCTCTCGTAGGACTAAAAATAACCCAGTATTAATAGGAGAGCCTGGCGTGGGTAAAACTGCAATTATAGAAGGACTTGCTCAGAGAATAATTGCAAGAGATGTACCCGAGAATTTAATAAATTCTACTTTAGTAGAATTAGATATGGGGGCTTTAATAGCAGGCGCAAAATATAGAGGGGAATTTGAAGAAAGACTAAAGTCTGTACTAAATGAAATAAAAGATTCTACCGGCCAAATTATTTTATTTATTGATGAGATACATATTCTTGTAGGAGCAGGTAAAACTGAAGGTTCTATGGATGCATCAAATTTACTCAAACCTATGCTTGCACGAGGAGAGCTTCATTGTATAGGAGCTACAACTTTAGATGAATATAGACGCTATATAGAAAAAGATGCTGCTCTTGCAAGGAGATTTCAACCTGTTTATGTGGTAGAGCCTACTATTATAGATACAGTATCAATACTAAGGGGCATAAAAGAAAAATATGAAATACATCATGGTATTAGGATTGCAGATAGTGCAATTATAGCAGCGGCGAATCTCTCTAGTAGATATATTACAGATAGATTTTTACCAGATAAGGCTATTGATTTAATAGATGAAGCAGCAAGCAGAAGAAAAATAGAGGTTAGTAGTAAGCCTGAATATTTAGACGAGCTAGATAGAAAAATAATACAATTAAAGATAGCAGCAGAAGCTTTAAAGAAAGAACAAGATGAGAATTCTAAAAAAAGACTAGAAGAAAATCAATCTATTTTAAATACAGTAGAAGCAGAGGCGGCTGATTTAAGGTCTAAATGGCAAACTGAAAAATCTTCCCAAGATCAGATGTTAAAAATTAAAATGGAACTTGATGTTGCAAAAAGCGAATTAGAAAAATCCGAAAGACTAGGAGAATTTGATAAAGCAGGACAATTAAAATATTCTATTATTCCTGGACTTAGCAGTAAATTAAAAGAATTAGAAGAAAGGGCAAAACATCACTCAGTAAAAGAAGTTGTTACTGAAGTGGATATAGCTTATATCATATCTAAAATTACAGGCATTCCTGTAGATAAAATGCTCTCTAGCGAAAAGGAAAAATTGCTACATATGGAAGAATATATAGCGAAATCCATCATAGGCCAGCAAGAAGCTATTTCTTCCGTAAGTAATGCGATTAGAAGATCTAGAGCGGGCATGCAAGATGCCACAAGGCCTCTTGGATCTTTTTTATTTGTAGGGCCAACAGGTACAGGCAAAACCGAGCTTGCTAAATCTTTAGCGGACTTTTTATTTGATGATAAAAGCGCGATGCTAAGACTAGACATGTCAGAATATATGGAAAAACATAGTGTCTCTCGTTTAATAGGAGCGCCCCCAGGTTATGTAGGATTTGAACAAGGAGGAATTTTAACTGAAGCAATTAGAAGAAGACCCTATCAGGTTATTTTGTTCGACGAAGTAGAAAAAGCTCATCCCGATATATTTAATCTCTTGCTCCAAGTTCTTGATGAAGGCAGATTAACTGATAGCCATGGTAAAGTAGTAGATTTCAAAAATACTATCATAATTCTTACATCTAATCTTGGTTCTGAGGTAATATCTACTGATAATAGCGGACATATTTCGGAAGAGATAAAAAAAGAAGTAAACGACTACATAAGAAGAGCATTTAGGCCAGAATTTCTAAATAGATTAGATGATATAATTATGTTCCACAAACTAACGCAGCAACATATAAAAAATATAGTAACCATCCAAATCGCAAAAATAGAGCGGCTACTAAAAGAGCAAGATATTAGTCTATTAATAGAAGATAGCGCTATTGAGTGGCTTGGAATTCATGGATATGATCCAATATATGGGGCAAGGCCATTAAAAAGATTAATCCAAAGAGAAATTCAGGATAAAGTAGCAATTAAAATACTAGAAGGCTCTATTGCAGATGATAAGGTAATAAGAATTTCTACAAATACCGAAGGAATAGAATGTATGTGAAAATAGTGTAACTTAATGTAGTATTATTAACACATAATAAGTGATTATTACTTAAATTATGTTTTTTCTATATTAAATATACTTTTTTTATGGTTTAATATACATAAAACTCTTGTGTATTATGCAAAATTTTCAAGAAGAAATATATAGAAAATTATTTACATATATCAATTATATCATAATAAATCCAATTTATTTCATTTTTTATATTATTCGGCTTGCCTGGGGACTTTTTAAAACGGCTATTTTTGTGGGGATTGTTTATATTGGATATAATTTCTTAGCAAGTCATCAGAAGGATAATATTGTTCAAAATACTATGAATTCATTAACTAATTCATTATCAAATCATGCTAATAATTGTATGCCTCGAATTAGAAGCTCTAATGAAATAATTAATTCAATTAAAAATGCGGCAAGTAGCGGCGGCGGTAATTTACTGAATAATCTGAGTGATCAGATCTCGAATTGCCTACCCAATCTTTCGGATCTGGCAAATTATATTTCTAGTATGACTCAGTCTAGTGGTAATATTGCTACCAACTCTATAAATACACCTCCAACTATCTCTGATGTAGCAAAGCAATCAAATCATTCTAATGGATCTTTAATGAATTTACAAAATGCAGAGCAAATGATTCAGCAAAATATAGGGTCTGGTATAGGTAATATTGAGAGCAAATAATGCCAAATCCCATTTTAAATGATCTTGTGCGGGGCATTATCGAGGGCGCCAGGCGCGCAAAGGAGGCTTTGCATCCCCCGTTCGGGCGCGCCTAGGGGTCCTGCATTTTGAGAGCATCAGTTGAACAGTTATAATGCCATTCGTAAGAACAAATTAGACAAATGAATTTTAGTACGAAGCCCAGCTCATGCGTATATTAATGTGTAGCAACAAAGCGAGATCCGCCAAATTCATTTGGATCATTTAAAAATGAAGATTGGTATAAGCCGGACCTCTTGGCTTCAGAGGCCCAAGAGTTTGTTATTTACCCTGCTTTACAAGTGACTTCATTTGTTCTACAGAATCCTGATCAAAAGGATTCAAATTTTTCATTTCGGCAAATTTTTCTATCGCCTTCATCCATTTTGGCAGAAGATTAATATTCACCTCCTTTTCAATAAAAATAGGCCTATTAAATTTGCGCAAAAAAGAAATAAAATATTCGGAATGAAGTTGGAGCGCGAAATCTAAATTATGATTTTGCTCTATTTTTTCTTGACTCAAAATATAATAGAATTTATCATCAGGACCATCTTGATATAGCTGCATCTGACTGTGTTCGCATACAGATCCGTAAGATATAATGGGCGTAATGCCAAATCCATTTTTTCCTAAAGATTCTGCAATAATCTGCCTCAGCCATATAGCAAAACCTTCAAGTTTTTTATTATAGAAAGAAATAATCATAATATTTCTTCCCCTCTTTGTATTTGAGTCCATAAATTCTATCAATAAATTTACATCATCATTATCATTATAATTTATTTGCTTCATCAGAGTAAAAGGTTCCCCTCCAGCAAAATATGGCGCAATCAAACTGGCATTTTGTAAAATAGAAAACCTACCTGATATAGTTTCTTCATATTGAATAAATGTAGCATCTTTGATTTTGTCCGTCATATTACCTAGCTTTGAATTTAAACTACTAGTGACTATAAAATATCTTGCCTCAGGAAATTTACTAAGCACATAATTTAAAATTTGTAATACTTCATCGGTACTACCCGACTTACTTATTGCAAGAAATAATGTATTGTTGCTTGTTGCGCCTTTAAGCAGCAAGTCAATTTCATATTGTTCTAAACTAAATAAATAGAGAATTTCACGCTTACTGTAGTTAATAAAAGACATAATAGCTTGAGTATTTGCATTGGATGCGCCCATGCCAATTAATACTATTTTCTCGATAGCTTCATTTACAGAGATCTTGCTTATTTCATTGGCCGAGGATTCAGATATAACTTTAAAACTAATCATAAAGCATATTTTAAATTACTTGCATTTTTGTCTCGGAGAGACCTAATTATAAAATCTTTATTTGGCCAAGAGATATTAAGATCAGGATCTAAGGCATTTACAGTAATTTCGCTCTCTGGTCTATAAATATCATTTACTTTATAATGTACATCAGCTACATCGCTAATTACCTTAAAGCCGTGCAAAAAGCCGCTTGGGATAAATAGCATTAATCCATTTTCATCAGAAAGTTCTGTTGCAAAATATTTTCCATAAGTTTTAGAGCCAGGCCTTATATCAACAGCAACATCATAAATAGTACCCCGCGAAACTCCAACTAATTTTGTTTGATTTTCCTGGGTATGAAGACCTCTTACAACATTTTGCCATGAGCGGGAAAAATTATCTTGTACAAAATGGGAAGCTATTGATATATCTTCAAAAGCCCCTGCTTTGAATTTTTCTAAAAAAAACCCTCTCTCGTCTTTATAAATATGTGGTCTTATCAAAAAAACCCCTTCAATATTTGTACTAATTTTATCCATTACAATTGCATGTTAGTTATAAGAAAAATATTTATACACTAAGATTCTGAAAATTGTTAGACTTATCTTTTTCTATATGCAATTATTAGGATCTAGCATCATATAGTGTTTACAGAGTTAGAGTATGAACAGCCATTTCAAGTTATATAGAATATCTTCAGCAATTAATTTACTCTGGGAGAAGTTGTTTAGCATTTTAAGTGTTAGTGTAATTTTATCTTGCAGCTTTGCTGCAAATGGTACGCGTATTAAAGATATTGCAACAGTTCAGGGCGTAAGAGAAAATCTATTAGTAGGATACGGAATAGTAGTAGGTTTAAACGGCACTGGAGATAATCTAAAAAATGCGGTATTTACACAAAAAGGGCTAGAAGACTTCTTAGAAAAACTAGGTATTAATATACAAGGCGCAAATCCTAAAACAAAAAATATTGCAGCCGTCATGGTCACCGCTGAGCTCCCAGCATTTGCCAAACAAGGCACAAGAATAGATGTAAAAGTTAGTGCTATGGGAGATGCAAAAAGTTTACGCAACGGAACTTTACTAGTTACCCCTCTACTTGGAGCTGACGGAAATGTATATTCCGTAGCTCAGGGTCCTATAGCTATACCCGAATTTGAGCCAGCCTCAGCAAATGTAAAAACTTTAGCGGCAAATCCGAAGTTAGATAATAATGGTTATATACAAAATGGCGGAATAGTTGAGAATGAATTAAACTTTGATTTCAAAAAACTTAGCTCAGTAAGATTAACTCTGCAAAACCCAGATTTTAGTAGCTCTCTTGCTATTGCAGATGCGATTAACAACACTGTTCCAGGTAATAATGCCGAATCTATAGATCCAGCAACTGTCCAGATTATTATTCCGAATTATAAAAAAAATGACGTAATGCAATTTATTGCAGAGATTGAGAATTTAGAAATCAAAACGGACTATAAAGCCAAAATAGTAATCCACGAAGCAACTGGCACTATAGTGATAGGCGATAATGTACAAATTAGGCCTGTGGCGATTGCTCAAGGTAATTTAGTGGTAAATATTAATCCAGATCCGGTTCAGGTCACTACAACTAGCGCCAAACAAGATCAAATCAATAAGGTGATAGATAGAAGGAGAGGAAAGGAGATAATGGAAATTGACGGCGCAAAAAGCTTAAGCGAAGTAGTTGCGGGTTTAAATAAGCTTGGAGTTTGGCCAAGAGATATAATAAATGTACTATATAATATGAAAGCTGTTGGGGCCATTGATGCAACACTTGAGGTAAGATAATATGGATGTTTTGAATAATTCACCTAATATATTTGTTCCTTATAAAGACACTCATGATCAAAACATAAATAATGCTACGCCTCAAAATAATTTGAAAAAAAATTCTTTTGAAGTCAAAGTTAAAAATAATCTCAATAATTACACAAAATCCGTTACCCAAACTAATCAATTACAAGAAATAAACAAAACTAATGGCACAAAAATTGCTGGTAAGATAGAGAAACTTTCAAAATTATCACAAGAACTTGAAGTATATATTATGGCAAATATGTGGAAAGTGGCTTATAGCGCAAGTAAATTTGAAGAAAATAATGATATCTCAGAGATATTATATGGAGATCAATTTATTGATGCTTTTGTTTCTAGCGTATACCAAGAGCCGGGCCCTTTAGCGTCAACTATTATGCAAAAATTAATAGATGAATATAAAGTAATTTTAGAGAATAAATCTAATGAAACAGAGAGAAACTGATAAAATTTTTGATGCTGCATCAGCCGCTAAGGAATTTATAAAAATCACAAATAAATTTATCAACTATCTCATTACATTAGATGAATTACTTGATAAATCCAAACTACAAGATGTAATAGATAGTTTGGTTGCTATGCAGTCGCATGCTGAAGAATATGCAAGATTTAATGAATATTTGCCAGATAGGGTAGTACTTGCAGAAGAAAAATTGTTAGAGCCTATTATAGAGCAACAAAAATTATTAGATAAAATTTCTAGAGAGGTAGAGGTTAAATTATCTGCTCATATAGAGGTTTCTCGGAAAATAAATCAATTAATTAATATAAAACTAAAACAACAAATAGCTAATGAAGTGGGGTATGATGCTATGGGCAAAATTGATACTAGCCTAAAGAATTTTGATCCTAAAGTATGTTTAAC
>JANRMA010000016.1:0-4814 GCA_033762035.1 Rickettsiaceae bacterium | reverse complement strand
ATATAAATTATTACCCCCATTTAAAATGGTTTATAATTATTTGGAGTAAATGGACTTATATATTATTTTATGTTATGGGAGAATTATGGCCCATGATAGTATTTTGCCTACTTTTTTGGCAACTTGCTAATAAAATTACTTCTATAGAAGAGGCTCCTAGGTTTTATTCATTTTTTAGTTTGTTTGGACAAACAAATCTTTTGGTTTCTGGCTATATTGTGATGTATTTTCAATCGCAAGATCATTTTTTACGGTTTTTTTTTCATGGTGCTAGCGGTACAGAGCTACTATTAAAATCTCTAATGTCAATTGTAGTTTTTACAGGTATCATACTTTTGTCTTTACAATACTATGTAGAAAAAATCGTGATGAGCGATAACAGATTTTTTGAAGTCAAACAAAAAAGCGAGGTTCTGAAACTAAGCACCAGAGAAAGTATAAAAATGATATTAAGATCTAAATATCTTGGACTTATTTGTATTTTGATGGTTGCTTACGGCATGAGCACTAATTTGTTCGAAGGGCTTTGGATGTCTACAGTGAGAGATCAATATAAAACCGCAGAAGCTTTTATGGGGTATCAGGGGAAAGTTTTATTCTGGGTAGGGATAATGACCCTAATATGCTCTCTAATTGGTAGCTCTATAATTCGTTATTCCGGATGGTTTTCTGGGGCAATTATAACACCGGCAGTAGCTTTATTTGCTGGCGGTATATTCTTTTTATGTACCTCTGCTACTGAGAGCGCTATTTTCCTTGCTACTATTTTAGGTTTTGCGACACCTCTTCATTTCTTAACTTTTATGGGGGGGCTGCAAGTTGTACTTAACAAAGGAGCGAAATATTCTTTATTCGATGCAACAAAAGAGATGGCATATATTCCTTTAACCAATGAAATGAAGGCAAAAGGAAAGGCTGCTGTAGATATTATAGGCAATAAAATAGGTAAATCTTCTGGCTCATTTATGCAATCAATGATTTTTATTATTTTCCCAGGATCTTGTTATCAAGATTTATCAGTATTTTTAGGTGTAATTTTCGTTTTAATATGCGTAGTTTGGTTGTATGCTGTACGTAATCTTGGAATAGAATATGAAAAACTTATCAAAAAATAATTTAGGCTTTAATTGTGCGGCTTAGAATTGGAACTAGATCAAGTCCTTTAGCTTTAACGCAAACCGAACTATTTATAAAGCAACTTTCAACCTACGCGGAATTTTCTTTTGAAGTAGTCTCTTTTAAAACTACTGGAGATAAAATAATTTCAAAGCCTTTGTATGATATTGGGGGCAAGGCTTTATTCTTAAAAGAATTAGAAAATGCTCTAGATACTGGTGCTATTGATATTGCTGTTCATTCCCTAAAGGATGTGCCAGGCAAGATAGATTCTAGGTTTTCTCTTCCGTTTTTTATGGGTAGAGAATATCCGTATGATTGTTTTATTGCGCGCGAGTTCAATTCATTAGACGAATTACCTATGAATGCCAAAGTAGGCACATGCTCACCGAGAAGGATTTGTTTAATTAAACACATAAGGCCAGATATTGAAATAGTACCTATAAGGGGGAATGTAGAGACTAGAATTTCAAAGCTTGATGCGGAAGAAATAGATGCTATAATTCTTGCAGAAGCAGGCCTGCGTAGACTTGGTATATTTGACCCCTCCTTTATGCATGAACTAGATAATAATTATTTTATTCCTTGCGCTGGTCAAGGCGTTATCACTGCAGAAGTAAGGTCTACAGATTCTCATTTAATAGAAATTTTAGCAAATGCAACTGATACATCTATTTTAGATATGGTGCGAGCAGAGAGAGGCTTTTTGGAGGCTTTAGATGCTGGTTGCGACTTTCCTGTGGCAGCCCACATAACCAAAGAGACTGAGGGTTGTTTTTTGGGTAGATTTATGTATAGCTCTAATATTTACGTGGTGCCCAAATTTATAAGTAGCATTATAGATTTAAGAAATAAAGATTTTACTAAGGAAATTGCAAATCAAATAAGCCGGTAGAAAGAAATTTTACTGATTATACAATTTCCCAAATACATAGTTACAAAAAATATAATTTATAATTTTGTTTTATAGGCAAGCAAGCAATCATAACACAAGAGAAGAGTAAATATACAGTGAGTTTCTCGTTTAATCACTAATTATTTGGAAACTGATTCACTAATGATTTATTATAATATTAAATATTTACTGATATAACTCTTGCAATATGAACAAAGATCCCTTGTTTGTTGGCCTTACCAGACCTCCTATGTTACTAGGGGTAAGTCTTATGTTTGCGGTTGTAAACATGTTAATATGCGGAATCATATATATTATGATGACATCGGTTAAAGTAGTCTTGTTAGGGGTATTACTTCATCTTGTCGGATTTATCATCTGTTTTAAAGAGCCTAGATTTATTGAATTATGGATTATGAAAGCTTCCAAATGCAATAAATGTCCTAATAAAGGATATTATGGCGCGAATTCTTATTATTGTTAGGTAAATATGAGTTTTTTTAAACCCGAAGTTATAAAATCTAAGTATTCTGCATGGGAAACTGATGTAAAAAATTTTATACCTTATTTATGTCACTGGGACCAAAGTACTATAATTACTAAAAATGACTCTTTAATACAAGTTGTAAAAATATCAGGCTTTTCTTTTGAAACTGCAGATGATGAAGATGTAGAGTCAAGAAAAGAGATGCGAAATTTATTGTTCAAAAGCCTAGCGTCTGGGAATATTAATTTATACTTTCATACTATCAGAAAAAAAAGGCCTTTAGATTTTTCTAGTGCGAATTATAGTTTCGATCCAACTGTAGCAATTCCTAATGATTTTGTAACTTATCTTTCTAATGAGTGGAAAAAAAAATATGACGATATAGAGTCTTATTTTAACGAATTATACATAACAATAGTATATAAAGCCGATACTGCTGGGGTTGCAAAGTTACAATATTTTATGAAGATGTTAAATCAAGCCGCAAATAAGAACGAAAGAGAATCTGATTTACGCGAATTAGCAACTAATTTAGCAGAAAATACTATGCGTATTGTGAATACCTTTAGAGATTATGATGCTGAGATTTTATCTATTGTAGAAGAAGACGGAGTGTCTTATTGCAAAATACTAGAGTTTTTCTCAAGTCTTGTTAATTGTGGTAATTCTTCGCCGGTTTTGACTCCTAAAGGCGAGATAGATCAATATATATGTACACATAGATTATTCTTTGGCAGAAGATCTATGGAAGCAAGAGGTCCAAGAGGCAGTGCTTACGCTGGTATTGTATCAATATTTGAATATGGTCCTTTTACTTCAGCTGGTATATTCGATAATTTTTTGCTTTTGCCCTTTGAATTTGTGATAACCCAAAGCTTTACTTTTGCAAATAGAACTATCGCTATTAATGCAATGCAAATGCAGCAAAAACGAATGATAAGCGCAGGAGATAAAGCAGTTTCGCAAATTGAAGAGATAAATGTTGCACTAGATATGGCTATGGGAGGAGAAATTGCTTTCGGGGAACATCATATGACAATTCTTTGTAAAGCTGATACAGTTAAGGAGCTAGAGAATATTCTATCGATAGCAGGCGTAGAGCTTGCTAATTGCGGAATGCAATCCGTAAGAGAGACTGTGAATTTAGAGCCGTGCTATTGGGGTCAGCTTCCTGGCAATAATGATTATTTAGTCCGTAAATGCGTAATTCATTCCTTGAATCTAGCTGGAATGGTTTCTATGCATAATTATCCTTTAGGTAAAATTTCTGGTAATCACTGGGGAGAATTTGTTACGGTATTAGAAACTACTTCCGGCACTCCGTTTTTTTTCAATTTTCATGTTAGAGATGTTGGTCATACTTTAATAATAGGTCCGACTGGGGCAGGTAAAACTGTACTGATGAATTTTCTATGCGCCCAGGCTCAAAAATTTAAAAGCCGGATGTTTTTCTTCGATAAAGATAGAGGAGCTGAAATATTTATAAGGGCACTAGGCGGTGTATATAATGTTATAGACCCAGGAAGTAATTGCGGTTTTAATCCATTACAACTTCCTGACACTGGAGAAAATAGAACTTTTTTACTAGAATGGCTTAGAACACTTGTAACTGTTGCAGACCCTAATTTATCTGCAGATGAGATCAAATTACTTACTCAGGCCATTGAAGGTAATTATAAATTAGATAAAAAAGATAGAAAATTATCTAATATAGTGCCTTTTTTAGGCATGGATGGTCCTGGTACATTAGCTGGGCGTATTTCTATGTGGCATAGTAGAGGCTCTCATGCTCGGGTATTTGACAATGACATAGATCTTATGGATTTAGATGTAGACCGTGTGTTTGGCTTTGAAATGGCCGAATTACTAAAAGACACAATATGCCTTTCTCCTGTGCTTATATATGTATTTCACAGAATAAATCTATCTTTGGATGGCACTAATACAATGATAGTATTAGATGAGGCATGGGCCCTAATAGATAATCCAGTATTTGCTCCTAAAATCAAAGATTGGCTCAAGGTTTTAAGAAAATTGAATACTTTTGTGATTTTTGCAACTCAGAGCGTTGAGGATGCAGCAAAAAGTAGAATAAGCGATACATTAATTCAGCAAACTGCAACTCAAATATTCTTGCCAAATCTTAAAGCCACAGAAGTTTATAGGAGTAGCTTTATGCTAAGCGCAAGGGAATATGAAATAGTTAAGACTACAGATCCATCTTCTAGGTTTTTTTTGGTAAAGCAGGGAGTAAATTCCGTAGTAGCTAGGGTAAATTTAAGCGGTATGACGAATATAATTAATGTTTTATCTGGC
>JANRMA010000015.1:0-7205 GCA_033762035.1 Rickettsiaceae bacterium | reverse complement strand
ACTTCCCCTAATTACAAAAGAGTACTGATAATATCGGCTGAAAAAATGAGCTCTATGCTTACTATGAAAGATAGAAAGGTGGATGTTTTATTTGGCGACGGCGCAGCTGCTATTATTTTAGAAAAAGATAAAAATGCTATTTTTTACTCCTCTATAGGGCTAGATGCAGAATATATTGATATATTAAAAGTAGAAGAAATTGAGCAGAAATCCCGCAGAATTAACATGAAAGGTCAAGATGTATATAAATATGCGGTTAATAAAATGTCCGATCTTGCATCCACAACGCTTAATAAAAATAATCTCTCATACGAATCTATAGATTATCTTATAACTCATCAGGCTAATGCAAGAATAATTGAATCGGTAGCCCAAAAACTTAACTTTCCAGCGGAAAAGGTTATCATCAGTGTAGATGAACACGCAAATACTTCTTCTGCATCAATACCCCTTGCTTTAAGTAGCCTTGCGCAAAAGAACTTGCTTTCTGGTAAAACTATTTTATCATTAGCCGTAGGCGCAGGAATGACCTACGGTTCTGCTATATTTCAAGTTCAATAGACAAAATTATGATAAAATCATGCAATAAATTACATATTGCATCAATCCTTGCAAATAGAATCGGGCTTTCCCATAGAATATGCCTCAGTCTTACTTCGAAATTATTTACTATAATTATAGATATATTGAAGCAAGATAAAGAGCTAAATATTAAAAATTTTGGCAAATTTGCGCTTCGTCAAAAAAAACTACGCCCTGGAAGAGATATTTTGCGAGGTAAATCAATAGATATTCCGGCTCGAACAGTAGTCGCTTTCTTAGCTAGTAGAAACTTTAGAGAACATCTCAATAAAAAATAACTGAATTAAAAATATTTGTATTTACATTTTTGTTGTAATACTGATATTGTAAGAAATAAGCTTTTTGTATATTATTTATATAGCTGGTTTATGCAAATAAGCAAACTTAGTAAAAGTGTTACTTAGTTTAATCTAAAGCAAGTATTTTAATCGGCAGTAACCATAATTTAATTTTTTAAAGGAGAAGAAGAGAATGACACAACAAAATACCTATGATGCAATGCCTTATGAAAGTAGCCCATATCCGGTTTCTTCACCGCCTCATTTAAAGACTATAGGAACTCTATTTGGACTTAAGCCAGAAGCTTTAGAAAATTCGAGAGTTCTTGAACTTGGATGCTCGTCTGGTGGCAATATAATGCCTTTTGCATATTTATATCCTAAATCTGAATGTATAGGGGTGGACCTATCTCCTGTTCAAATAGCCACAGGAAAAGAGTTAGTAGAAAAATTAGGTATCAAAAATTTAGAATTAAAATGTATGTCCATAATGGATATAGATGAGTCTTTCGGGAAATTTGACTATATAATCGCTCATGGTGTATTTTCTTGGGTACCAGAAAATGTGAGGGAAAAAATTTTAGAAATTTCAAACAAGAACTTAAATGAGAATGGTATAGTTTATATAAGCTATAATACACTTCCTGGCTGGAATATGATTAAAAGCATTAGAGACATGATGCTTTACCATACTAAAAATTTTGCAAATCCTCAGGAAAAAGTTCAGCAAGCAAGATTATTACTAGAGTTTTTAAGAGATTCTAACGAAAATAACACTTCCCCATACTCTGCTTTACTTACCCTTGAATCTAGTATTTTATCAGAGCAGCCAGACTATTATCTAAAACACGACCATTTAGAAGAAGATAATGAAGCATTTTATTTTCACGATTTTATGAATCTAGCTAGTAACCATCAACTCCAATATCTTGGGGATGCAACTATAGCCACTATGTTTTTGGGAAATCTACCACAAAAGGTCTCAGACAAACTAGCTGAGATAAAAGATATTGTAAGAACCGAGCAATATATGGACTATATTTCAAATAGAAGGTTTAGGTCGAGCTTACTTTGTAAAAATACATTAACTCTAAACCGCGCATTAACTCATAATGATTTACTAAAGTTTTATATCAGAATGGTAGTAAATACAGAAACTTCCTTAGATAAAATAGATATAGAAAATGATTTAGAGCCTATAGTATTTTATTTTAATAATAGAAAAGATGTAACTGCTACTATTAAAACTAAATGCATGAAGGCTGTATTTTATACAATGACCGAAAATAGAAATATGTATTTTTCTGTAGATGAGCTTGCTGCACTTGCTATAAAAAAACTAAAACATACAACTTTGCAAGACATGAAAAATGAGATTTTACAATATGGTATGTCTTTAGTGCTTTCTGGTCATATAATAATTTCGGCTGATAAACCTACTTATCAAACAAAAATAGATAAGAAGCCAGTAGTTTCGGAGCTTGCAAGAGTCCAGTCTATGTATTCTACTAATCCTTGGGTTACAAATCTAAGGCACGAAAGAGTTGGAATAAGCGATTTAGATAAATATATCATGAAATATTTAGACGGTAAAAATAGTATCTCAGAAATTAAGCAAAAATTAACTGAATTTGTACAAAAAGGTGAAATAGTATTTTCTAAAGAAAATATTAACATTAATGATCAAAATCAGGTAGCAAAGGAAATTGACTTGTTTATTAATAATTACTTAAATAATCTTCGCGATACAGCCTTACTAATATAATAGTCAGTTATATTTTAATTTAGTGTGCTCCTAAAATCTATTATAAATTTATAATAGATTTTAGATCGCAAGGCCCAAAGGCTTGCTATTATCCTTGTGCTAATTAATTTAGCGTGATATAATCTTGGATATTTTAATATATTATATTTCGAAAAATTATGTTTAAGCTCTTATTCAAACTTATGATCCCCTTCATATTTACTTTAATATACGTAGCCAAATCCTATGGCAATCAGGATAGAATAGCGATAATTATTGGAAATAAGGCTATTACTTTTAGTCAACTTCGTGCTCGCGAAGATTTGCTAAAAGATTTTCAAGGAATAGAGTCTCCAACTAAAGAACAACAAGCTTTAATCAGAACGGTAGCCGGGCAGTCCATTATAGATGAAAGCTTAATGATTATGGAGCTCGCAAAACATAAATCTAAAATTCAGGATCTTGAGGTAGATATATTTATTAAGAATCTAGAGACATCCAGAAAAATGCCCGTGGATATGTTTAAACATCGCTACAAATCAAAGCCTCTTTTATACGAATCTTTTAAAGATAAAATAAGAGGAGAAATAGCCAAAAGTAGGCTTGTGAGTGAGATAAGCTCTGGTATATCTATTAGTCAGCAAGAAGTTGATGAAATAGCAATTAAATACCATCATAAAAATGCTGAATTGCTGCTTAAAGTTTTTGAAATAGATAATAAACCGGGTAACAGAGAAAGACTTGAGCGAGTCCATAGTAAATTTTTAAAATGCGATAGTAAATTTAATGACCCTAATATTAATTCCTATGTAGTAAACCAAAATCTTGAAAAATTAACAAAAAAAGAACGAGATGCAGTTTTAGATATTAGGGATAATGATTTTTCAGCTATAATAGAGGGCGATGAAAAATTAAAGATGTATCAAGTATGCAGCAAAAAACTTATTGGGATTTCTGAAAATGAACTTGAAAGTTTTACCAATATTATAGGCAATAAATTAATTACTCTTAAATTTGTAAAATATATTGAAACTCTTCGTAAGAAATACTATATCATGAAATCCTACTAAAAATGAAAGAATCCATAGCTTCTTTGGCGCAAAGACACGGTATTTTACCGCTAAAGAAACTGGGGCAAAATTTCATTTACGACATAAGCTTGTGCAAAAAAATAGCCTCCAAAGCTTTTATTGCACATAGTGATGTAATATTAGAAATTGGCCCTGGAACCGCAGGACTTACTAGAGCTATATTAGAACTAAATCCCCAAAAATTAATAGCTATAGAAAAAGATAAAAGATGTATAAATTTACTAAAAGAAGTGCAAAATTTTTATCCTAGTCTAGATTTTATAGAAAAAGATGCCCTTAGTATTACTTTAGAAACACTCAAAAATATCTACCAAATCCCCCAAAATAAGAAAATAAAAATTATCGCTAATTTGCCATATAATATTGCAACCACACTTATTACTAACTGGCTAAAGGAAAGAAATCACGTAGAAACTATGATTTTAATGGTACAAAAAGAAGTTGCGGAACGGATAGTATCAAAGCCAAACTGTAAATCTTACGGTAGATTAAGTATATTTTGTCAAAACCTTTCTACTGCCAATATTTTATTCGATGTGTCTCCTAAGGTATTTTATCCAAGCCCCAAAGTTATGTCTAGTATAATAGAAATTAAACCGGATGGAGGCAGAGATATATCCGCACAAGAGTTAAAATGGCTAGAAAAAATAACCCAATATGCATTTTCTATGAGGAGAAAAATGCTAAAAACTAGCCTTGAAAAAATTGCAAACATCATTACTATATCACAAAAATTACTATTACTAAGAGCTGAAAATATACCACCTAGAGATTATTTAGAGTTATCAAAGCAAATCTCAAAATCCTTAGAACATGAGGATATTGTGTTATGAGGCCAAGAAATTTGGTTATTAAACCATGTATATTGTCTTTTGGCATAATTTCTTGTATCTTGTTTTGCTTCGATAGATGCTTCTGAAATTGAAATCTGCCCTTTTAAATATAAAAGAATATGTTTAAATCCAAGTACTTTAGTACCCCCGCCTTCCAATTTTATATTAGATTCTAGTAATTTACTAAGCTGCTCCACTGCTCCGTTTTTGATCATAGAGTCAAATCTTAATTCAGCATTTTGATATAATAAGTTTCTTTCCGGTCTTAAATATATGGTTTGTATATTGTAATCAGATAAAACTGACCTTAATTTATTAGATTGATAATCAAGTATAGACTTGCTAGAAGAAAGAAAAATACCTAAAGCTCTTTCTATTCTTTGTGTATCAGAGGGATTAATTTTCGCAGCAACTTTAGGATCTTTTGATTCTAGCTCTTGATACAGCAAAGCCCTACCACCTTTGCTGTATAATGCGTCTATTTCCTGGCGCGCTGCAAGTAAAACTTCTGGCATTTCTGATATGCCATTAACAAGCGCATTTATATACAACCCAGTTCCTCCTGTAATTATTGGGAGTAAATTACGTTTCTTACATTCTTCTAGCACTACTACAATATCATTCAGATATCTTCCAACATTATAGTTTTCAGAAATTCCAAGAAAATTATATAAAAAATGTGGAACAGCTCGCTTATCGCAGTCACTTGGAGAAGAAGATAATATATCTATTCCCATATATACCTGCATACTATCTGCATTTATTATAGCGCCATTATACTTAAGAGCATACTTCAAGGCTAAACTACTTTTGCCGGAGCAAGTAGGTCCGCAAATAATCAGAGCATTTCTAGTATTCATCGGGTATTGAAATATTATAATCTCTTATGTAGTTATTTAATTCATCTATTATTAACTTTAATTCTTCTAATGAATTTGCTTCACACCTTCCAATTAAAGCTCCTTGCGTGTTAGAAGGGCGCAGTAACCACCATCCCCTTTCTTTATCCACCCTTAATCCATCTATATCAGAAAAATTTATATTCTCCTGCACAAGTCTATTCTTAAGATGCTCAACGATCAGGAATTTTTTATCATCATCCACAGCAATTCTTATTTCGGGAGTATTTATAGCAACTGGAATATGGCCCAACATTTCTTCAAGAGTTTCATTGCTTCTGGAAATAATATCCGTAAGCCTTAGAGCGGCGTAAATACCATCATCAAAACCTAAATATCCATCGGAGAAAAAAATATGCCCACTCATTTCTCCGGCAATTTCTGCTTCGGATTCTTTCATTTTGGTTTTAATCAGAGCATGTCCTGTTTTCCACATAATTGGCCTACCTCCTAAACTAGAAATATAGTCAAACAAGACTTTACTACACTTAACATCCCCAATAATAGAGCTACCAGGTTTTCTTGCTAATATTTCTTTAGCAAAAATACAAATTAACTGATCTCCATATATAATTTTGCCATCTTTAGTGACAAGCCCTATTCTATCGGCATCGCCGTCGAAAGCAAAACCGAAATCAGCTCCCACTTCTTTAACCACGCTAATTAATTGCATTAAATTTTCTGGAACAGTAGGATCCGGATGGTGATTAGGAAAAGATCCATCTACTTCTGCATTTATTAAATAGTTTTTATTTGGCAGTTTTGCGAGTATTTGCGCAAGCACCGCTCCCGCAGATCCATTACCAGTATCCCATATAATTTTTAAATCAGGATTAATATGTATATTCTTCAAAATTCTTTCGATATAAAATGGCCTTACATTAACATTATAAAATCTTTTTGGTATATTAGTACCAGGAACATATTTTTGTATATCAGAATTAATAAGAGCATGTAAAGCTGATATTTTTTCTCCGTAAAATGATACGCCGCCCGCAAGTAATTTAAATCCATTATCTTGTTTAGGATTATGGGACCCAGTAATCATAATACTTGCAGCAGGAGAAAGTTTGTAATCTGCAAAATATAATAATGGGGTAGTTGCAAGTCCTATAGAGGTGATTTCTGCTCCTGCTTTTGCAAGTCCTGCGATGAGAGATTCGTATAACCAAGGAGAACTATTTCTTCCATCATAGCCAACTACAATCCTATTATTAGAAGGAGTAAAGCTCATGCGTGCGAAGTGATACCCCACATTAAAGCTTACTTGGCTATTTAAATTTTTTTCAGTATTTCCTCTAATATCGTATGCCCTAAAAATAGAATCTTCTATCATATTCCTATAATATTTGCGTTTAATTCGTAATAATAGACGAATATTTAAAATTAGCAAATCTTAAATTGAGGAAGGTTATAATAAATTTGCGCTTTAGAGGAATTTATATCAGTTGTTGCAGATTACTATTTTTGAATTTTAAGCCCCATATTTTCATAATAAATAGATTTTTCATCCCATTTTTCTCGCACTTTTACAAATAAAAATAAATGCGCCTCCAAATCAAAACTATCTGATATTTCCTTCCTGGCATCTATGCCTATTTTTTTTATCATACTTCCATTTTTTCCTAGAATAATCATTTTATGGGACTCTGAAGCAACTATTATATTTTGATAAATTTTTACCTCTTTTTCTGAGATATATTCCCATTTTTCAGTTTCTACAGTTAGATGATAAGGCAATTCTTGGTTTAGATTTAAGAATAGTTTTTCTCTGGTAA
>JANRMA010000014.1:0-3239 GCA_033762035.1 Rickettsiaceae bacterium | reverse complement strand
CATATTATTTATTATCCCTTTCGGAAGAATTGGAGTTCAGAGATAATGTAGGAGCAGAGTTTGCGCAAGGGTCTAATGATGAGACGGAGTGTTTTACTCAATATGATTATTGCTGTAAAGTTAAGGGTAATAGTAAAAATTATGAAGATATTAGAAATATGATCAAAGCATATATATTTAATGAAGTTGGCTCATATTGGATCTATAGTTTTATAGATATCTCAACTTACCGAGATAATTTTAGGCAAAAAATATATATAAAAAAGGAAAAAGAGGAGTGTGTCTGTGTTATGACCAATATAGAGCACGAAAAAATGGGTAATATTAAATTAGAAATGAATATCTGGCTTAAATGTGACGCAAAGCAAGACAGAGTGAGGAAAATGGATGTAAAAATCACGAGTAAGAGTGATTATATCGGTGATTTTGGTCGTGAAATGAGTGAATTACTTAAAGATGTATGCATGATGCATCATTTTCCTATAAAGCTTTTATATTTTAAAAAAGAAAATGGAAGTGGTGAGGTTGATTCTGAGGCCAAGCAAATAGTAAATTGCTTATATTAATTAATATGAATCAGATTATAGAGATCAAGCTCACCCCCAAAGCATCCTCAAATAAAATTGGCGAAATAAGGAAGAATGTAGAAGGGCGAGAGGTGCTGAATGTTTACGTAACCGCTGTGCCGGAAAATGGAAGGGCTAATATTGCTCTTGTAGCACTTTTATCCAAGCATTATAAAATTCCCAAATCATCCGTTAGGATAATTAGGGGTCATACTAGTAGAATTAAATTAGTAGAACTGTGCCCCTTGTAATTCTCACGCTCTCTCTACCTTGTCATCGGCGCGTAGTAGCACTATAATCTTTTATGTTGAATTAGCTACGTTGTTGACTCGTCGCTCACCTAGGCACTGTTAACAAAATATGATAAGCGGAAAAACCAAGAGCTTTCCAGCGAGAGAGAGTAGTTAATGAAAATGTTATCGGTATGCTTAAACGATTTAAAATCATATTTGACAAATATAGGAATAGACGAAAAAGGTTTGGTCTTAGATTTAATTTAATCTCTGCTATTTACAATATGGAACTAAGAAAATGATAGTTTCCGAAGAGGTCTATTGAAAAAAGCCACATTACCAGGTAATAAGTGACAACAATAACATATGAAGAATTTGAGCGTGTGAATTTGCGCTCTGGTACGATTGCAAAAAGGCAATAACTATCCGCTTGATGATGAGCTGGCACTGTGGTTTATGAAGAAATTGAGTTGAGAGGATTTATGACTTTCCTCTATAAACTTATCTGGCCAGTGCAAATATAGAGATAGCATTTTTATGCTACCCCGTCTTCTCCTAGTAATTCTGTTGGGGATTTTTGATCCTCGTTGTCCTGCGCTATTAATGGTAGCTCAGTGTCTTCACCAGCATCTTTCCAGGTTGGATCAACATAATTAATTTGCGGGAATTTTGTACCATCGCCAACTATATGATCTCTTCCGTAAGATTCCTCGCGCTTTAATGAGGAGAAAGAATGCTCCTTTGAGGTTGCTCCTGACTCATCGCTATCAACATATTCGTATTTTTTTTCAAGAGCAGCTGATAATAGGGAAGAAATGGATTTAGCAGATGAGAACTCAAAATTTTTTACTACATATTTACTTAGCAAATTTATCTGATTTTTATTAAGCCTTTCACATCCAATTAAATAGTCCCCGCTTACATTGATTCGCCTTGCGCCTAGAACCGTCATTTCATCCGAGGTAAGTTCTTCTCTTATCAAAAGTTTTTCTATTGCATTATTTACAAATTCAATATTCTGGGACAAACTCTCAAGAATTTTTTCGCTAGAAGAGCAAATAATTTTAGTGAGGGATTTATGTCTTTCTATGAAGGATGATACTATATCTTCTGATTTACTTACATCTATCGTTTCAAGATTTATGTATTGTAAATTCTCATGACTTTCAAGATAAGAAAACACTGTTTTTAAACCTTCATGAGTAATATTAGTGTATGATAAATTTATAGATACTATTGATTTGCATGAGCGCATACTGGCTGCGATTGCAGAAATCGCATCATTACTAATTGGATTATAAGATAAATCTATCGAAATCAGCTCCCTATTACTTGCGATATATTCCGCAGTTTTAGCTACTAGTGAATTAAGAGTCTGATTCAATTCAGTTGGTGTGAGGTTTTTTTCTATATGATATAAAATTCTTACTGATTTAGTTACTCCGTTTTCTTTTTGTTCGAAAACTTCATGATCTGGAAATTTTTCAATAATCATTTTCGCGATTCTTTCAGCATTAATATATTTTGTGTACATTACTCCTCTTGATATAAATAATAAAAATATCTGGTTTTAGGTTTGTGATAATATCAATTAATTAGCCTTATGTCTAGCTTAAATATTTTAAAGCTTTATCAGTAAGCATTCTACCCCTAGGAGTACGCTGCAAAAACCCAATTTGGATAAGATATGGCTCTATCGTATCTTCTAGAGCATCTCTTTGCTCTGAAAGGCCTGCTGAAATAGTATCTATACCAACAGGACCGCCATTGTAATTATCCGTAATAAATCTTAAATATCTAAAGTCATTACTGTCAAGACCTACCTGATCTACCTCTAGTAAATTCAAGGCTTTATCTGCAAGCGGTGCGTTTATAATATCAATTTTATCGTAAATAGCGAAGTCACTAACTCTTCTCAGTAACCTTAGGGCAATTCTCGGGGTGCCCCTTGCTCTTTTTGCAATCTCTTTGCTTCCTTCATCATCAATTGCGATGTTTAATATTTTAGAAGCACGGTTTATGACCTTGACCAACTCATCTGATGTGTAAAAACTTAGTCTTAAGGGTATTCCAAACCTATCTCTTAGAGGGTTGCTTAAAAGCCCGAGTCGAGTAGTTGCGCCGACTAAAGTAAATCTTGGAATCGAAATTTTCACTGTTCTGGCTGATGGTCCTTCTCCAATTATGATATCAAGACTAAAATCCTCCATAGCCGAATATAACATCTCCTCAACGCTAATTGTTAGCCTGTGAATTTCATCAATAAATAACACATCATTTTCCTGCAAATTTGTTAATATTGCAGCAAGATCTGCCCCTTTAGATAAGACGGGGCCCGATGTTGAGCGAAAATTTACCCCCATTTCTTGGGCTATTATATTTGCAAGTGTTGTCTTGCCCAGTCCCGGAGGGCCATAAAAAAGAGTATGTTCTAAAGTTT
>JANRMA010000013.1:0-7337 GCA_033762035.1 Rickettsiaceae bacterium | reverse complement strand
ACCATCTCCTGGATCCCCTTTTTCAAGGGGATGACAACTGCTGATACCTAGTCATTCACACGAAGGTGGGAATCCAGAATAAATATCTCCTGGATCCCCTTTTACAAGGGGATGACAAGTAGGAGAGTGGTCATTCCCACGAAGGTGGGAATCCAGAATAAATATCTCCTTCGCCCCTTTTGCGAGGGTGTGACAAGGGGCAAGTCTGTCATTCCCACGAAGGTGGGAATCTAGTTTTACCACCTCCTGGATCCCCCTTTTGCGAGGGGGTAACACAAGAGACATTGCAATAAAGATGCAATTAGAAATAATAATTTCTTAACAACCTAAGTCTTTCTGGATAATTATTGCGCCAATTCCATTGACGCCTTATAATAAGATTAATACTTAAATCGGGACTGAAGTGGAAAACTCTATATTTATGTGGGGTATCTTTTTATTTATTCTAATAGTTTTATTAGCGCTTGATTTAGGTGTTTTTCATAAAAAAGACAAAGAGATGAGCTTAGGCGAAAGCCTAAAAACCTCCATGTTTCAGATATCCGTAGGCCTTATTTTTGGTTTATGGGTATGGCTCGTCAAAGGCTTAAATAGCTTTGCCGAATATATTACCAGCTATTTGGTAGAAAAAACACTCTCTCTAGATAATATTTTCGTAATAGCGCTAATTTTCTCCTCCTTTTCAATACCCCCAAAATACCAGCATAGGGTACTTTTTTGGGGTATTGTAGGCGTTATGGTTTTAAGGGGTATCATGATCGCGCTTGGAGCTCATATTATTAGTAGATTTGAATGGGTTTTGTATATCTTTGCAGCTTTTATGATTTTAACTGGCATTAAAATGTTTTTTACCACTCATAAGCAATTCAAAATCTCTGAAAACCGACTATTGATTTGGATGAAAAAACACTTCAATGTTACCGATAAATTACATAATCAAAAATTTTTCGTGTATCAAAAAATTGATCAGACAGGTGCAAAAAAACTATTTGTTACGCCTCTTTTTTTATCTCTAGTGATGGTAGAATTTATGGATTTAGTGTTTGCTTTAGATAGTATTCCTGCGGTTTTCTCTATTACTCAAGATACCTATATAGTATACACAAGCAATATATTTGCAATATTAGGATTGCGTGCCCTTTATAGCGTTCTTGTTTCAATTATAGATAAATTTTATTACTTAAAATTTTCATTGGCTATTGTTTTAATATTTATAGGCTCAAAAATTTTTATATCAGATGCCTTAGGTTTTGGAAAAATTCCACCAATAGTGTCATTATTTATTACCTTAGGTATTTTAGCCTCGGGGATAGTTTTCTCCTTAAATAAAGCAAAAACTCATGCAAAGAAATAAATATAACTGGATATTAACAAGACGAGAGTATTCTGAGATCGCAAATATATGAACAGAGCCTCATTACATAAAGATACCAATTATGCCGTACTTCCAGTGATAGGGGTTGTTTTTGGGGATATTGGCACTAGCCCACTTTATGCCATAAAAAGTTGCTTTAGTATTAGTGCTATTGAAGTTAACGAATTTAATATTATAGGCCTAGTATCCCTTTTTATATGGTGTTTATTTTATATTGTTTCTTTGAAATATGTATATTTGGCTTTAAAGATGGATCATCAAGGGGAAGGTGGTATTCTCTCTTTATCAACTTTAGTAGCTTCTTGTACAAAACATCAAGCTTTGCCAATTATTTTGGGAATATTAGGAGTCTCATTTTTCTTTGGAGATGGTATAGTTACTCCCGCTATTTCTGTTTTAAGCGCAGTTGAAGGAATTGCTATAATAAGGAGTAATTTAAGTAGTTATGTATTGCCTATAACCTTGATTATAATCACTTTCTTGTTTTTTATTCAAAAGTTTGGGACTGCGAAAATCGGATATTTTTTTGGCCCTATTATGTCTATTTGGTTTTTAGCTCTTTTGCTCCTAGGAATTTATAATATTTATGAAATGCCTATTATTCTTAAAGCATTTAATCCCTATTACGCTATAAGCTTTCTTGTTTCGCATGAATGGATTACTTTAACAATCTTAGGGGGGGTGATATTAGTTGTTACGGGGGCGGAGGCATTATATGCAGATCTCGGGCATTTTGGTAGAAAGCCGATAGCGCTAGCCTGGAATCTAATTGTGTTTCCTTCTCTTATTTGTAACTATCTTGGTCAAGGCGCGCTACTTTTAAAGTCCCCCGCTAATATAGAAAATCCATTTTATTTAATGGCCCCGGAATGGTGTATCTATGGATTAGTAATGCTTTCTACTATAGCTACAATTATTGCATCACAATCAGTTCTTACTGGTATTTTTTCTATATCTTACCAAGCTATTATGTTAAATTATTTCCCTAGGTTGAAAATTGTACATACTTCTAAACACTTTAAGGGACAAATCTATATTCCTGCGATTAATTTCGTAATATATATATTAACTATAGGCATGGTTTTGAAGTTCAGATCGTCCGAGCATTTGGCTGCTGCTTATGGTTTATGTATAGCCTCTATTATGCTGATTACTTCAATATTACTTTTTATTTTATATTACGAGCAGAATAATTGGAAGAAAATAAGACTCTTTTCTTTGTTTGCTCCTTTAGTTTTGCTAGATATAATATTTGTACTTTCAAATTTAGTGAAATTTTTTGAAGGCGCATGGTGCGTGCTAGCAATTTCAATGGCTACATATTATTTTATTTGGATATGGAGAAAAGGCTTAAAGGCGCGCCAGAAGCAAAAATGCACCCCAAATTTATCTTTAGAAAATTTTATAAAGGAAAATGTAGCGCTGCATAAAAATAGAATCCCAGGTTCTGCCATATTTTTATGTAGAGTTCCTTTTAAAGTACCAAATGCTTTGGAGATTAATGTAAAACATAATAAGTATCTTCACGAAAAAGTATTTTGTATATCATTTGTAAATTCAGATATGCCATATTCTCGTGAATCTGATTTTTTTTCTATTGTAAATATTGGAAATAACTTCTATCAAGTTATTGTAAGATCAGGTTTTATGCAAAAGCCAAATATACATAAATTATTAAATTTATTAGAGGAAAAATCTTTGCTGGGGAAAGATCATGATATTTCCATATTCTTAAGTAAGGCGATTCCGCACAAAAGAAATTCTAAAAGTGTCACTAAGATTTCTGAGCATATTTATTATTTTCTTTCATTTATCTCGCAAAATGCTACTGATTTCTTCAATTTGCCCAATCATAAAGTTATAGAACTTGTAGTAAGATATAAAATCTGATTATGTGCGTCTGATAGAAGAATTATATATGATACAATCCCGCCATACTGTCGGATTTCATATTACAGCAGAATATAGATTAAGGCAGGTAAATATAATTGTGATACTATTCATGGAAGGTTTTAGTGTCTGCTTATATTACCCCTTCTTTAAATGTTAAGGTAACTGTAGTTCCAACTTTTGGGGCGCTTTTAATCTCGAATTCCCCGCCCATAAGTTCTATTAGCTTTTTAGTTAGAGGTAATCCAAGGCCCGTGCCCTCAAATTTTCTGCTTAATTTATTATCTACTTGGCCAAAACTTGAAAGTGCTTTAGGTATATCTTTTTCTTCCATTCCTATCCCATTATCTATTACTCTAATCTTGACCAGACCGTCTTGCACTACTCTGAATATCTCTAAAATTACATGACCATTTGCGCCAGTAAATTTCACAGCATTAGAGAGTAAATTTAATAATGCTTGTTTTAATCTTTTTGGATCTGCTTGAATTATTACATGCTCCTCCGGTACTTTCTCTATAAGCTTAATATTTGCCTCATTAGCTCTTGGTGTTACAAAGCGCAAGCTAGAAGAGGCAAGCTTTCCTAGATCTACATCCATCATATCTACTTTCATTTTATCTGCAGAGGCGCTTGAAAAATCTAATATATCATTAATGACACTAAGTAAGTGTTTGCCCGAATTATTTATATCGACTATATATTCTTGATATTGTGCTGGCTGAAGTTTTCCATAAGCCTCCCGAAGCATTACCTCAGAAAAGCCAATAATAGCATGTAAAGGAGTTCTTAGTTCGTGGCTCACGTTAGCAAGAAATTGAGTTTTTGCAGAGCTTTCTAGTTCTGCTTTAATTTTAGCTTCTTCTAAAAACTTATGAATTTGAACTTGCTGATCAATTATTCTTTGCGCGTGATGAGTATTAAATATTATTACACCAAAAAACGCAGCAAATACAGCAAGTAATAATATCGAAACCCTCTTTTCGAAAAATCCTATTCTACGCCAATCGCTTGAGATATCAGATATTATTTTAAGATATGCGGCGCCAGAATCACCCGATAGATTATCAGCGGCAATTGGATAATATGACTCAACATAGGCTGTGATATTAGGCATTGCAGCAATAGGATGAAGAATAATATTATTCACTAAATTACCATATTCTAATTGTTGTGAAACATCAAGCTCTCCTAGTAAGTTCAAAAAAAAATTACTAAAATAGTCCAGGAAATTATCTGATTCAGATGAAATAGTTACGTTATTTGTGGATATAATTTCTGTATTATTAGATGTTATGATAGAGATTTTTATCCTATTTGCTCTTGTAAAAATATTTACAGTCTCTTGCGCGAAATCCCTAAACTCTTCTTTATGCATCAAATCTACTAAAGTTTTATGGGAATTCAGCATATCAACCGCACCGGGATATTTCTGAAGTCCTTCTTGAAATTGCTGGTATATATTATTATTTTCTTTAATTACCGAAGCAAGTACAATGTCTTTTAGGGTAAAGTATCTATAAAACATTATCGAGCTTAAAATTGCTAAAAATAAACCAATAAAAGAAGCTCTAATAATATGTTTGCTTTGGAGCATAATTTATTTCCAGTAAGATTTATCTATTAAATAGCGGAATAATTTATCTAGAATATTTGATAAAATTCATTCTATCTATAATGTATTTTATAGCCCTAAAGAGAATATTGCTATTATTTTTGTGCTTTACTTATGCGGTAAAGATAAAATACCATCATTTGTGCAATATTAAACTCTTTGTCCTATAAGCCTCTTAATTATTATAGAGGTAAATTTACTTAATTTAGATACAGAAATGCCTATGAAATTGAGAATTTTAATATATAATAATAAGGATATTTTTATGATTTAATTTATATGTTCACGAGTAAATATAAGAACTATTCTGGCAATATTGACGCTAATTGGCAAGATTTTCTAAAGTTTTTTGCAATTATATCCATGATTACAGATCATTTAGGTTATTATTTTTTACCCGAGCAGAAAATTTTAAGAGTTATTGGAAGATACGCCTCTGTAATATTTTGTTTTTTTGTTGGTTATAATTATAAAAGACCAGAACTAGGTATGTATTTTTGCCTTGACAGCACAAGATATATAAAGATTTTAGTTTTGGGTGCAATAGTGCATTTAATGCAAATAATTTGCGAAAACATATATGGAACTGCTAATATTTTAGTTTCAATAGTTTTTAACTTGCTTCTAGTAGATATAGTTAAAAATTTCCAAATCAATAGCTATTTGGCTGCAATTTTTTTTGCTACTTTGTCTTTTTATTTTTGTGGTATTGTGGATTATAACACCTTTCCAGCCGCTTTGATAATACTTGGCATGAACAGGAGATTTGATCAGAATAAATTGGAATACTCATTATGTTTATATTTTACATTAATAAGTTTAATGATTTGTGAGTCTAAAGTTTTAGATTTTACTCTCGATGAATCCTTTATAGTCTGTTTAATATTTGCATTTATTATTTTCTGTATAAAATACTTAGATTTCAATACTGCTCTTACTGCTGCGCCTTATAAGATTTTTTTAATATCTCGTTATTCTCTCGCAATTTATGTATTACATATTATTTCCATGATGACAATATATTATACTAATCTTCATTAGTAAATAATCCAATTTATTATCCGAAATGGATATTCGAAAGGATTGCCGATGATCAGCATTACATTGCGCTAGATAGACTATATTATATGACTTACATATTAATTACTTGATATAGATTATTTGTTGCTCTATTCTTGGTAAGTTTGTAATTTAAATAAGAGATAAGTTGTCTAATATAATTAGCACAAGAGCAAAATTTATTACTAGTTTTTTTGGGTTTATAAGTGGATTTTTGCTACTTACTACTGGTAATACCCTAAATTTCTGGATCTCTAAAAAAGGGTTTTCTCTAGATACTGTAGGGCTTTTCAGCCTTGTATGTTTTCCTTATGCTATTAATTTTTTATGGGCTCCATTATTAGATAGGTTTGATCTTAAATTTATACCAATAAAAACCAATTTCAGAATTAAATGGCTAATTTTGTTTTATGTAATGGGCTTTCTTATATGCTATTTAATAGCAATCGTAGGAATAAATAATATCTATGGTATTTGTATATTAAGCATAATTTTATCCTGGATTAATTCTTCCCAAGATATTATTCTAGGAGCTTACCGAGCTGAATATTTACCTAAAAATTTTATAGGACCTTCCTCTGGGTTTTATATATTTGGATATAGAATGGGGATGGTGCTTAGCGGCCCTGCTGCTATATATGCTTCTAAATATACTTCTTTTGAATTGCAATATCTAGTTTTTGGCACAAGTTATTCTATATTTGCAGTATCTGTTCTGCTAATAGATAGCATAAAATCTTATCAAGAAAATGACAATAGTCTAGTAACTACACCATATAGTTTGAGAGAAATTTTTGAGAATCTAGGTCCGCGTCTATTATTATTTTATATATTTATATTTCTTGCGCTTTACAAACTAGGAGATAACCTAATAGGCACTATGTTAAATTATTACTTGCTTAACCTGGGGTTTGCAGAAGATCAGATAGCTTTATCCGGTAAACTAAGCGGTATTTTTGGCTCTGCTGCTGGCGGACTAATTGCAACGAATGTCATGCATAAAAAAAATATTACAGACTCCTTAATCATTTTTGGAGCTTGCCATGCATTTAGCCATATTGGATATATTCTATTATCTAGAACTGAGTCTTATTCTATTTGGCTATTAATAGTTACTATATTCGATAGCGTAACTAGCGGTATGAGTATGTCTTGTTATATTGCCTTTATTACAAGCCTTTGTCACGGTAGATTTAAAACCACTCAATACGCAATTTTTAGTTCCGTAATGGGCTTATCACGAGCTGTGTTCCCAGCTATTTCTGGGTATATAATAGCCACTTATGATTGGGATTTATTTTTTGTAATATCAATTTTTATGATTATTCCATCTCTTATTATACTAAAAAAAATAGAAGCACTTAGAAAAAAGGTATTATTTTGATAGATAGTTTTATA
>JANRMA010000012.1:0-9415 GCA_033762035.1 Rickettsiaceae bacterium | reverse complement strand
CAAACAAAAATCAGAGAATCCGTACCTTCATCTATATAAGCTAGTATTATTAAGTCCATGAGTACCTTCAGGCTCACAAAATACTCCACGGATAATTTACAGATTGTTGATTACCTGTCTGTCAGGTACGTGAACGGTTACGATCTAATATAGATTTTATTTATAAAAATAGAATTTTCTCTTGCTTTTTAGCAACAATAACTATATAATTCAAAATTCTTTGGGGGTGTAGCTCAGTTGGTTAGAGCGCCTGCCTGTCACGCAGGAGGTCGCGGGTTCGAGTCCCGTCACTCCCGCCATTTTTTATCAATAAAAATCCGCCCCACGTAAAAACTTACTAGCTTTTCTTAAATTTTAATGTTATCTTAAAATTAACAAAGCTTCTTAAATCTATACATATTAGATAATTAAAGATTTTGAAGTTACGTTTCATGATTAATAAAATTATAATATAAAAAATGATCAAAAAAATTTATTTATATATCCTTTTGATTTTTTGCTCTTATAGCGCTTCCGCTCAATTTGATGTTAGTGAGTATGTGGCTCAATTAATGAAAAAAACATTCTCTATTTTAAGGGATGAGAATAGTAGCATTCAGACTAAAGTACAAAAATCCGAGTTATTAATGTCCGAAAATCTTGACCTTAACTGGATGGCAAAATTTGTGTTAGGTAAATATAGGAGAACATTAAATACAGAACAAATGCAAAATTTCACCGAAGTTTATAGTGAATTTGTTATTAAATCTTACAGTAAAATAGTAAGGTTTTATAAAAGAGAGCAAATACTCAAAGTAATTGCACAAACACCAATTTCAGAAAATGAGTTTGTTGTGAAATGTACGCTTAATTCACCGGGCATAGATCCAATAAAAATAGACTTTGCTATAAGAAAATTAGATGATGCAAAATTTAAAGTGTTTGATATAATAGGCGAAGGAATAAGTCTTATCAATTCTAACCAAGCTGAGTTTGCAAACATCTTACATAATGCGGGTTTTGATGGCTTATTAAACGATTTAAAAGCAAAAATAAGTAGTCTAAAAAATAACAATGGATCAACGCAATAATATCAAACATGAATTAGAAGAAATACTCGAAGTCAATTTTAATACAAAAAGAGCCTCCTCGGAAGGATTAGAGCAAATTCTATACAAGCCTTTTGAAGTTCTAGACCATGGGTTTGTAAGAGTTATAGATTACATGGGGGATGATAGTGCTATCGTCCAAGCCGCAAGAGTTTCTTATGGTAAAGGTACCAAGCAAATTAGTCAAGATAGAGGCCTAATTAATTATCTTATGAGACATAGGCACACTACGCCTTTTGAGATGTGTGATATTAAATTTCATATAAAATTACCTATATTCATAGCAAGGCAATGGATAAGACATAGAACAGCTAGTGTGAACGAATATTCTGCTAGATATTCTATAATGGGAAGTGATTTTTATCTACCCAAAGAAACAGACTTATCTCCTCAGTCAACATTTAATAAACAAGGGAGATCAGATCAGAAACTAAGTAGAGCTGAATCAGCCAAGGTACTTGCTATATTAGAGCAAGATGCAGCAAATAGCTATAAAAACTACATAGAAATGATGAATCAGGATGAAAATGGTAATATAATAGACGAATCTGCTATAGGTATAACAAGAGAATTAGCTAGAATGAATTTGACTTTGAATCATTACACAGAGTGGTACTGGAAAATAAATTTACATAATTTGCTACATTTTTTAGCATTAAGAGCTGATAAACATGCTCAGCTAGAAATCAGGCTATATGCAGAAACTATGTTAGATATAGTTAAACTATGGGTACCTATTACTTATGATGCATTTATTGAATATAGAAAAGATTCTGCCCTAATATCAAAAACAGGCATTTTGGCTTTGAAGAGAATGCTTAAAGGCGAACAAATAGACCAAGAAAATAGCGGTCTTACAAAGCGAGAATGGTCAGAAATTTCTGAAATTTTTGATATTTAATTATATTATTCGAAAATATTTTTAGGCTTTAAATCTATATGCTTCTTACAAAGACTTTGTTTAAATATTTATCTAGAATGTATATTGCCAATCTATTTTCGGTATTAATTAGCATTACTTTTTGCATTTGCTGTTTCAATATCTTCGATTTAATGGGGAGACTAAAGTTTGTTATTTTACCCTTTCACGACATCATAATTTTATCTGCCTTAAAAATCCCAATTGTACTCAGTGAAATATTGCCAATATCATTACTTATAGCATCGTTATATAGTTTGCAAAAAATTGCCGAAAGACAAGAGATAGTAATAATGTTAACTTGCGGAGTTTCAATATGGAAAATAGCTCAGCCTTTTATATATTGCGGCTTTGTAATAAGTATAATTTTTATCACTATTATTCAGCCTATAGGTGCATTATGCATAGATATGCAGTCGAATTTAGAGCGTAAATATTTAAAAGCTAAAGAAGGGAATACTATTTCTGTTATAGATTCAGGATTATATATTTTTGAATCCTTTGAGGAAGATAATAGAATTATTACCGCAAAAATCATTTTAAAAAATGAAAAAACCATTAAGGATGTAACTATTTTAAGACTCGATCCTGAGAATAAATTTAGAGAGAGGATTGAATCTCAAGAAGGTATTTTTACAGAACAGGGTATAAAACTAGGCCAAGATGCTTACGCAGTAGATACCACAGAAAAAAAAACAAATATTCCATCTTATATTCTTCCTACAAATTTACATTTTAGTACAATCATTAAAAAGTTTGAGTTTCCAGAAAATATATCTTTTTGGAAACTTCCAAAGCTTGGTCAAGAACTTAGCAAATCTGGCATTAATGCAGATAAATTTGTCAGTTATTACTATAAACTACTCTTAAGGCCAATTTACTCTATTACAATTATATTATTATCTTTATGCTTTACTGTAGTAAATACCAGAGGTACTAAATTTATTCAAGTAGGATATGGTATGATAGCTGGTATTCTTGTACACGGATGCAAAGAGCTTTCTTCTGTGATATTTCTTGCTAATGGCGTAGGAGCCTTTTTTGCACAATTTATACCAATTGTTGTTATTGCATTAGTTAGTCTTATTGCTATAGTAAAAATATTTGAGTTTAGGGGTAAAGCCCTTAGTGCGTAGACAAAATATGATATATTCAAAACAGGGGGACAAATGAAAATTCTTATAGCAGGTGGTACGGGGCTTCTTGGTTCTCACCTTTGTAATTCACTACTTCTAAAAAAATATGAAATATTTGTACTCACTCGCAACATCACCAAAGCAAGGCAGAAACTAAGCAGCTTGGTAGAGATAATTGATGATTTAAATAATTGCGATTATAAGTTTGATGCAGTAATTAATCTTGCCGGCGAGACATTAAATCAAAAATGGACTAGCCATTCCAAGAAGGAATTTATTGATAGTAGGCTTAGAGTAACACAAAAACTTGTTGATTTTATGAATAAATCTACTCATAAACCAGAGATTTTTATCAGCGCTTCTGCTATAGGATATTACGGACATGACTATAATGCAAGTTTTTCAGAAGAATCTTTGCAGGTAAGCGGTGAAGGCTTTGGCCATAAATTATGCAAGCTATGGGAACAAGAAGCTTTAAAGATAAAATCAAAAAAAATTAGAACTTGTATTACAAGAATAGGGGTAGTTCTATCTCCAGACGGAGGAGCGTTACAACAAATGCTAACTCCATTTAAATTCGGTTTGGGCGCTATTTTAGGCAACGGGCGACAAATAATTTCTTGGATTCATATAGAAGACTTCGCAAAAGCGATCGAATTTTTATTGCATAATAAAAATTCTAGCGGAACATATAATTTAACATCCCCGGGGCCTGTACTTCAATCACAATTTGCCTCTACTCTTGCAAAACTTATGAATAGACCTCTTTTTTTAAGGCTGCCAAGTTTTTTAGTAGAAATAATTTTTGGAGAAATGGGTAAGGTATTTTTGCTTGAAGGCGCAAGAGTTATACCAGAAAAATTACTTAAGGAAGGATATAGCTTTAGATACCCAGCTCTTAACTCTGCATTGAGTGATATAATAAAATAGACTCAATCATTATTATTGCAAAAATGCGCAAATATATAGTAGGCAAAACTTAGTAATTTAGTATATATCTTGTACCAGAGGAGGTAATTTTGCCTTCTAATTCTAACTCAAGTAATATCGTAATAATAATAGCAAAAGGTAGGTCTGTTTCCTTGGCAATTTCTTCTAAACTAATTGGCATATTAGATAACATGCTCAAAACTACCATTCTGCTAGACTCATTTATCAAAGACTCATCTACATTTTTATAAATTGGCGCATATTTAACATTACTAGTTTCCTCCATGGCTTCATTATGAATATGAGAAATATACTCTATCACATCATTACTTGATTCTAATAATTGAGCCCCTTCTTTAATAAGTTTATTACTACCTTGGCACCTTGGATCCAAAGGAAAGCCAGGGCATGCAAAAATCTCTCTATTATTATCTATTCCAAAGTTTGCTGTAATTAAAGAGCCTGAACTAAGGCTTGCCTCAATAATAACAATTGCATGGCTCAGGCCGGCTATAATTCTATTTCTCTGAGGAAAATGTCTTGCAAGTGGAGAGGTGGTTATAGGTAATTCTGAGATAATTACACCCGATTCTGCTATTTCAGAATATAATTGGTGATTTTCAGGCGGATATATATTGCCAATTCCGCCGGCTATTACTCCTATAGTATTCGGCAAAGATGCCTTGTGTGCGGCCGCATCAATTCCCCTTGCAAGACCCGAGCAAACTACGATTTTCGCCGCAAGGAAGTCATTCGCTAATTTTGTGGTAATTTGCTTACCAGAAATAGAGCAATTTCTAGAGCCAACTATACCCACTATTTTACGATTCATTAGATCTACATTACCTTTATAAGTTAAAACTGGCGGAAAATTATCAATTTTTTTTAAAAGCGCGCTAAATCTTTCATCATTAAATAATAGGTAACTAACTCCAGCTTTATAAGTAGATTCTATTTCTCGTAAAACTACATCACTCGTACAAAGTTTAATTTTTTTAGCACTGGCTGATCTATTGATAAACTCAGGCAGATGTTCTATGGCAGCTTTAGGCGTGCCATAATATTTCATCAAATTATGGAAGGTTTTAGGTCCAATATTTTCCGACCTGATTAGTCTTAATACATCAACCAGAAAAGAGTCCCTGCACTTTTCTGGTGCGATATTTTTTAAAAATGATAACATTTAAAGGGGCAAATATTACAATTTATCAGCATTAGACGCAAGATAATCCGCAACTCCTTCAGAAGATGGCTGCATAGCATCTTCTCCTTTTTTCCATCCAGCAGGGCATACTTCTCCGAATTGAGTAAAATGATCCCATGCATCAATTATTCTAAGAGCCTCATCTACACTTCTTCCAAGAGGTAAGTCATTTACTATCATATGTCTTAATACAAAATTTTCATCAATAAAGAATGTACCTCTCATAGATATCCCATCGTCATTGAGCACATTAAAAGATTTTGATATGTTTTTATTAAGATCTGATACTAAAGGAAATTGAATTCTTCCTACACCGCCTTTATTATGAGGAGTATTTTTCCAAGCAAGATGCGAATAATGAGAATCTACAGAGATACCTAGTAATTTAGTCTTGCGATGCGCAAATTCTGAAATTTTATTATGAAAAGATATAATTTCGGACGGGCAAACGAAAGTAAAGTCTAAAGGATAGAAAAAAACTATACCCCTACTATTCTTTAGGTAACTTTGAAGATTAAAGTCTGATTGTATCTGATTATCGGCCATAACAGCTTTTGCCGTAAAATCTGGGGCCATTTTGCCTACAAAAATATTTTGAGTCATGTAATTTCCTATCATAATTTTTAAATGTGAATTATACTATCTCCTATATCACAAAAAAGCAAGAAGTAACTAAGGCAAATAATATGATTAATATTGTACTTATCTTGCCTAATAATCAGAAAAATATAAGCAACATTCAAGGGCGTAGCGTTTATTTCAAAATTCCAAACTGTTTTTTGCAAAAAAACAGTTGCAAAAAAATAAATATGGTATATTGTTTTCTGTACACTAATCAAAAATTAATCATGAAACATCTTTTACTAATACTTTTTTGCTGTTATAGTTTTTCGCCCCTAGCCTGCGAACATGAAGACTGCAATAACAATACAAAGCATAATCACAAAAACCATCACGAGCAAAGGAAATATGGACCAGAAGTAAAAACTTCAGATAATATTATCTTTTCTAGCTCATGGATTAGGGCGCCCTCTTCTAAGGCTAAAAACACAGCAGCATACTTTAAGGTCACTAACAATAATCCTTATAATATAACTATTAGAGAGATAAGTGTTAGTAGCGATATTGCAGAAAGAGCAGAAATACATGGTTATAAAACCGATAATAATGATATAAAAAAAATGTTTAAACTTGAATCCGTTACTGTTCCGGCTAATACAACTATAGAATTTGCCCCTAGTGGATACCATATAATGCTAATGCGACTAAAACAACAAATCGTTAAAGATTCTGACCTTGAGATAGATGTGCAATATTTTAATGACAAACCTAATAACAGCAGCAATAGTGCTGAGGCCCAAAAAACAACAATAAAATTTAAGGCTAATTGATAATGAGTTTAGATAAAGATAAGGCACTTCAAGCCGCATTGTCCCAAATAGAAAAAGCTTTTGGTAAAGGCTCCGTAATGAAGCTTGGACAAAGACAGGCTGTTGATATAGAAGCAGTTCCAACTGGCTCCCTCGGGCTTGATATTGCTCTTGGTATTGGAGGGCTTCCTAAGGGGAGGATTATAGAAATATTTGGCCCTGAAAGCTCAGGTAAAACTACACTGACTCTACATGCCATAGCCGAATGTCAGAAAAAAGGTGGCACATGCGCATTTATTGATGCCGAACACGCTTTAGACCCCTCTTACGCAAAAAAACTTGGTGTTAATATAGACGAATTAATTATTTCCCAACCAGATACAGGAGAGCAAGCGCTTGAAATAGCAGATACGCTAGTTAGATCTGGCGCTATAGACTTAGTGGTTGTAGATAGTGTGGCAGCGCTTACACCTAAAGCAGAAATTGAGGGAGAAATGGGAGATTCTCATATGGGTTTACAAGCAAGACTAATGAGTCAGGCGCTTAGAAAACTGACGGCATCTATCTCAAAAACTAATAGTATTATAATTTTCATAAACCAGATAAGAATGAAAATAGGAGTTATGTTTGGTAGTCCTGAAACTACTACTGGCGGTAACGCTCTGAAATTTTATGCATCTGTAAGGCTAGATATCAGAAGAATTGGATCCATAAAAGAACGTGAGGATACTATTGGAAGTCAAACTAAAGTTAAGGTAGTTAAAAACAAAGTTTCTCCTCCGTTTAAAACTGTAGATTTTGATATTATGTATGGAAGTGGTATCTCCAAAGATGGTGAGATTATAGATCTTGGAGTTAAGCTAGATCTAATAGAAAAATCTGGATCTTGGTTTTCTTATGGGGACACAAGGCTTGGTCAAGGAAGAGAGAATGCTAAAATTTACTTAAAAGAAAATCCTTCGGTTTCATTAGAAATAGAAAATAAAATACGCCTTTCTGCTGGGACAATTGCTGTGATTGACTCTGAGGTATCTATGGAAGAGGCGGGCTAGATGTTTAGGCTAGACAAAAAAAAAGCCCTTATAACAGGTGCATCTGGAGGCATTGGGAGTGCATGTGCAAATTTATTTGCAGCCCTAGGAGCAAGTCTGATTTTATCTGGCACCAATGAGCAAAAGCTGCAAAATACGAGGAGCGAAATATTACAATCGCATAAAAATGCCAATATAGATATAGCGCCATGCGATCTCGCAGATTTAAACGCGACAGAAAATCTTATAGATTCACTTACATCTTTAGATATTTTAGTATGTAATGCTGGTATCACTAAAGATGGGCTTTCAATGCGTATGAATAATAAAGATTTTGAAAACGTGCTAAATATTAATCTAATGGCGAGCTTCGTACTTAACAGATCCGCTATTAAAAAAATGATTTCTGCAAGATATGGGAGGATAGTAAATATCACATCAGTTGTTGGTGTATCTGGTAACGCTGGTCAAGCTAATTATTCTGCCTCAAAGGCTGGGCTCATAGGCATGAGTAAATCTCTCGCACAGGAAGTAGCTACAAGAAATGTGACTATTAATTGTGTTGCGCCCGGGTTTATTCAGACAAATATGACATCAAAGCTTAGTGAGGCGCAAATAGCTGCTATAATAGCGAAAATTCCATCTAAGACTTTAGGAACCCCAGAGGATATAGCGAACACTGTGGCTTTTTTATGCAGCTCTGAGGCTAAATATATCACGGGACAAACAATCCATGTGAATGGTGGAATGTACATGATTTAATCCTGCGCTATATATTTTTGTGGTATTTGCTATAAATATATGCTATAAGGAAGTCAATTTGTCTAGAGAGACTATGCAGATCAGAAGATGTGATGGCTTATCCAAAGCTTACTGGATATTTTATAAAGAATTTCTCTTCTGTTGTAAGTTAAGTTTTGAAAGAAAATAACAAGTGAAATGCCATACAGATAAAATGGATTTAGCTTTCATTTATAAGAGTTATACATGATATTTATAAAAGAATACTGATTTGTATAAGATAGATATTTTGTATTTATGTTTCAAATTAACAATATCAATTCTTCAAATAAATCGAGAATTGATCCAATGAAAAAGAGGTAAAAAATGGATGAGATAGAATCAAAAGTTATAGAAATAGTTGCAAAAATACTACAAATAGATAAAAGTAAAGTTACCCCTCAATCAAGAATAGTAGAAGATCTAGGAGCCGATAGTTTATTACAAGTAGAAATATCAATGGCCATAGATGCTACCTTTAATATCTACACAAATGACGAAGAATCATCCAAAATATCTACAATCGCAGACGCTGTGTCATTAGTTAAGCAAAAAGTTGCGGAAGGCAAATAATACTAAGCACAAGCAATTAAACCAGCCAAATTAATTCTTTATAATAAGGCCTCGCCCTAGGGGCCTATTTTAATTAGGTAAAGTCATAAACAGTAATTTTCACGCCGGGTGGCGTGAGAAGGGACACTAGGAGAATAATTTATACGACAAATTCGATTGGGAATCTACACAGGCAAATTAGAAAGGTAACGAAGACTAAAGTTAAGTTTTACAAACAGTCCAATATGCTAGATTTGATATTTGTTGTAATACCAATCTTCCCGACTTTGACCCCCCCTGTCTTGGAAGTCTTATGTTATAAGGGGTTGATTTTTTTCAGACACGACTTTCTCCTCTATATCTGGTCGGTATCTTGATTTTTAAACTTGTAAGTATATTCCTTGT
>JANRMA010000011.1:0-13844 GCA_033762035.1 Rickettsiaceae bacterium | reverse complement strand
CAAACAAAAATCAGAGAATCCGTACCTTCATCTATATAAGCTAGTATTATTAAGTCCATGAGTACCTTCAGGCTCACAAAATACTCCACGGATAATTTACAGATTGTTGATTACCTGTCTGTCAGGTACGTGAACGGTTACTAGCTTCTTTAACCGGAGAATTTAATGCCCCGGTCATAGAGCAGATAATGGCTTTTGCATATGTAATTGCAATATTTCTATCTTCTTTCTCAAGACTCTCTTTAAAGCCTGCAAAAGGATTGAGCACTATATTAGATTTTGATCCAAACTGGATTATTTCACCTCCAAGTAATTTGCAAATATTTTTGAATGATTGCCCTATATCAAGTATGAAGATTTTTGCATCTTGGGCCAGCATATTAGTTGCAAGCTCCTGTAGAAAAACTGATTTACCAGAACCAGATGGGCCGAAAACGCAAATATTATAGTTACCGCTTGATATTCGGTAAAATGGATTAAAGTTAAATAATTGTCCTCTACGTCCTATTAAAAGCATGCCAGCTTCTGGCACTCCTTTCCATTCTGCATGAATTGGTAGTTTAGCTGCAACTTCTGAGCTAAGAGCGATCCTTGTTAGCTTAAATTCTGAAAGCAAATTCCAAGTCAGAGGCGCTTGAAAAGGTAGTACTGATAATAATGCCGGCATCTGCAAATATCTGTTTAAATCAAGTTTCCAGTTATGAATATTATATAATGATAATAAGCTTGATTCTGCCTCATCTATAAAGTCAGTATATGCTGAAATAGTTATGCTTAGATATTCTGAGATGAATTTCTCGCCGTTTCGTGCTTTATCGTTAATATCTTTCCACTCAAGCGCCTCTCTTTTGATATCCCTATTATTACGCGCGTACCATTGCTCCGAGTTCTCGATTATTTTCTCTCCCTTTTGGATCAAAGAGACCTGTTTGCGCTGGCTAATGCTACTTGCGATTATGTATGATATAAGAAATCTTGCAGGAATAGATAAATTATCCCTTGATGAATCTCCAGTTAAGTTAATCATCTGATCAAGCGAGAAAGTTTCTGGCAGCTCTGATACATAATAAGATTTTGTAGCTATATTACTTGTATGATTAATTACTCTATCTTCACCTACTTCGTAATAAGTTAAGGGCGTTAAGATCTGATCTGCAAGAATTCTGCCAGAGTCGTATTTGGTTGATCGCTTTGGAAAAGTAGCTTTTGCATCTTGATTTAATGATAAATCTAGCTCTAATATTTCTCTTACTAATTTAATCAAATCATTTGCCGCAAGTAATTTAGGGGCAAGATTGATGGAATCTAGTTTTTGCATTAATGCTTTTGAAAAATTTTTGAGCTTTAGAATTTCAGATGAAGTAATATTAGACCTTTGATCAGAAGTAGGTTTATTGGTGAAATTTTTTGTGATATCAGATAAGGATTGGTTGGTTTTTGAAGTAAAGACGAGATATAACCTATAATCTCTAACATTCCTGCCACCTGCTTCCTTAAAATTAGATGCTAGATTTTTTAAAAAGATCTCGCGTTTTACGCCCAGCATCTTTAATGGCAGGGAATTTGAGATTCGTGATTTTTGCCAATCATGAGTGATATGATTTATGTCGTTACTTGCAAGTAGCAGAAATTGCATGAAGCTATTATCAGGCATTTCGTTATTAAAGAAATAATTGAGATTTTTAATCAGGGCAATATCAGATCCAACAATAGGTGATAGTTCGATCAAAAATCCAGCATTTGCTTCATCATCAAAAAACATATTACTCTCTTCATCATAATATCTGTAAGATAGATATTTCGATAAACTAACGGCTCCTTTTGAGCTAGATACAAAGTACTCATTAAGGTTTGATGAAGGGGAATTGCTGAATGACTCATCAGAAAAACTTGTCTTATTACCTCCGCTGCTATAATCAAGGCCTGAAGCCATAGCAAGGAATTTACTAATTGATTCTAGACTAATTGACTTGACGTTAAACTTATTGCTCATGATCATCCTGGCTTAATAAGTTTTTATCCTGATTTTTAATAATCACCTCTTCCTGATTATCTATATGCTGTAATTTTGCGATAATGGGAGAGGATTTTGGAGATACAAAATTTGGCCCCATCAACCCTTGATTACTTTCCTTTTTACAAGTAATACCTATAGATTTTACTGCGTAAGCTTTTTCGATTTCTCCTGAATCTATTTGTTTATCTATGTTTCTCAGCATTAAGCATGGAGCCCCTCTAGAATCACCACAAGCGAATTTAGAAGAATAAGTAGAACAGGAGCTAAGGCAAAGAAGCAAGATCAGGAGCAGAGATGGTGTTGCGCTTTTATGAAATCTTGTAATGATATTTTCTCTAGTGTTATTCATTTCTTTGCCTTTTACTTTTTACTTACCGTTAGATTTTCGTTCTTTATTTATCTCAGCAACAACAGAAGATGAGCCAAGATATACTCCCTTGGTAAAAGCGATATCTACTCTAGTTCCCCCTGGTATGAGTAATACAGGGGACATGTTTTCTGCTTGTTTGATGTAATAATCTGCGATTTTTTCAGCAGCTGTGCCGGCTCCTGTTAGCATATTATCTTTTGCTCGCTCATTTAGGCTTTGTTTATCAGTAGATATTGCACCCATAGAAGTTACAGAAAAACCGCTATTTTGTTTTAAAGTAGAGGCAAAACCGCTAAGCATTCCTCCAATAGCTGCGTTTTTGATATTTTTCGTACTCATATCAACAATTCTACCCTTAATGCCGTTCATTCCATCATCTCCATATATCTGCCCTGCAATTTTAGTAGTAATAACCTCGCCGGTTAAATCATTAGAGCAAACTAAGGTCTCTGCTCTGATTATAGCTCTCTCGGATGATAGATCTCCGTAGCTAGAGCCAAGTATTCTGCATTTGGTTAAATCAAGAGAGAAATTCTTGGGAAGATTACCAGAACCAACTACTCTCATAATAACGGGAACAGGCTCAGACTGACTTCCGATAGAAGTAGATACAGCAATTCCGCCAAGAAGAGCAGCTTCGACATAAGAAGTTTCAGGTATATATGATTTAGCATCCTTAGGGGCTGATATATTTATCTCATCTTCAATATAAACTGAGGAGATATCGTAACTTGTCTCAGAAGCAATATTTGAATCACTTCTTGCAAGAATAGTAGAGCTTAACTCTCTCATTTGTAAGATTGCTTCACTTAGCTCATTTTTAGCAGAGAGTAATTCTCGTTTTAGAGACTCTATTTCGTTTGTAGTTTTTTTATTTTGTTCTTCCTGAAGCATGTGAACAGATTCCGCAAGAAGTCCTAGTTTTTTGTTAGAATTTTCTTGCTCCGAATCTAATCTTTCCTCGAAATAAGATCTCCACATTAAATCTGGATCAAGGCTTTTGCTAGCAACTTCTACTTTGATAGTTTTATTCTTCTCTCTACTACTACTGGGCTTTCCTGAAGCATTACTAGAGTTTGATGATCTTGATTTACCAGAACTTTCTCTTGCATTAGAGGTCAATGATAAACTAAAAAAGATATATAAAAATCCCGCAAGAGCAAGTACGGCCAAAAATAATTTGAAAATCTGGTTTCTATAAATAGAAGAAGAATCATCGAGGAGATTATCGCTACTAGACGAAGTTTTTCCTGAGGTTATTTCAAAAAAAGAGCGAGTAGAGCAAATTATATATCTCGTAATATTTTTAATTCTTTCTACTATTTTATTCATGATAGTCATCATATTCATAGGCATATATTAATCCTCTTCTGATTCTTTAAGTACGAGATAAACCTTAGTTCTTGATTTTGGAGCAATAATATTACTCTTAATCGAAGTAAGAATGACTCCGGCAAAAAGAGATGATATATCTTCTTCAGAAATATAGATGCTATTATTGCCTTTATTCCTTATCTCAAGAATTACGCCTTTTAAACCAAGAAGCTTATATCCATAAATAGAGGATGCTTTAATCTCTAGTAAGGCACTTTCTTTATTATTGGTATCAGATAGATATCCTATATTATGAGATAATCTAGGAGATGATTTGAGATCAAAATTAGTCACGTTATATTTGGACTTTTTTAAGACTCTCATTGCTTTTAGAAGCTTCTTAGCCTCTAAAATCTCCTGATTAGTGATTTTATATTTTCTGTTTTGTAATGGATCATCTGATAAATTCTTGTCGTAAATAATAATGCTATTTGCAGTAACCTTATCCTTGATCTTAAGCAAAATATCTTGGCTTTTACCTGATGCGGTAATAATAGTTAGATCGATTTCTTCTCCCTTTCCTACTTTAGGCAAAATAAATATACTCATCCCAAGTCTATCGTGGATGATCTTATATTTATTCGTATCTCCTACGACTTCTTTAATAGTAAAAGGAGGAAAGCTAATTCTTACTTGTGATTTATTGCTAGCAAAAGCTATAAGCTTTGCTTGTTTGTTATGAAAGAATATTTGCGATGAGACCTCGGATAAGACCTCGGATGAGATTTGTGATTGCCTTTTAGAAGTTGATGAGGCTAATGATAGTTGGGCGCCAGAAATAACAAAAAGAAATAAGCTCAAGATTGTAAATCCTATTCTAGAAGAGTTTTGCCATGGCAAATTATGATTATTCTGGTTTGTCATTATCATCTCCTATTTGATGCAAGGTAGTTATTCCTTTAGTAGAAACATGAGGCAATTCTTGTAAATCAATAGATTCCGTCTCTTTTGAAACATCATTCTCCCCAAGAATATTGCTTTGATTATCAGTTTGCTCATCTCTAAATACCTCTGTCTTTTGCAAAGATTTAATATCTTTTTGCGATAGAGATGGATTTAGATTTTTGGTTATTGCTTGCTCTAATTTTTCTGATTTAGTACGTATTTTAGCTTTTTTGGCATCGCTCATCATCCTTTTAAAAGATTTCAGGCGAAGATTGCCTCCTTGATATACGAATTCAAGCTTATAATCTTCTTGCTCAATATTATGACCGCTTTTGCCGTAGTAAGAAGTGAGTATACCGCTTGCAATAACGGTAAGATTTGGTAAATCTATATCAAGATGTTTCGTTGTAAAGAAGGTAGAAAGGCCAAATTTTGTGTAATCTCTTGCCGCAGTTTGAAAATAATTTAGTAATGCCTGAGTTGCGAGCTTATCGCCTGCTGTATATTTCATGATCAGGTCTTTTTTGTGACCAATATCGCTTGGAGTCAGATCGAGTAAATTACTGATGAATAATAAAGACATTTCTTCTAAGTAACTCTTAGAAATACCAGAATCAGAGATAGTCATTTCTGATCTGATACCAGGTACTAATATCACCTTCTTATCTATGTTATGGATAAAAATCACCAGAAGCATATTGCTGGCAAGTAAGAAAAGAGCTATTAGCAAAAATAGATTCCTTTGTTTTTGCAAAATAGAGAGATTATCAGATAAAACGAAGCTATTCATAGATATCTCCTATAATTTGAGCTAGGGAGATATTTATTTCTAAAAATAATGTTAGAAGGCAAGTTCCAGTAAGCCCATCTTTGAATCATTCCTTTATGCCAAAATTTCGAGATAAAAGATCCAAATAAATATCCTATTAAAGAAGCGATAATCGCAATAGTAAAATCATATTTTACTATAACAAGCATTCCAGTAATGGCTCCTATTGCAAGCCCCATAGTTTTAAGTCCGTAATACTTGCTTTCTTTATTCAGGGCTTTATTTAACTGAACTATTTCACTCATCTAAATATACTACTTCTCAAAACTTATATACCAAGACTGGCTTTTATAGCAACAACCGCAAGACCGGACAGTAAGCACCCTACTCCCATTCCAACAGCCTTGCTTCTTAAATCTCCTCCAGGAGTAACAGCAGCTCCGACAAGACCGCTTGCAAATATAGCTTTGGAGTAATGAGCATCTATAACCTGAATAATTGGATCAAAAACAGCGGTTGCAGCAGCATCAAGATTCACAGCAAATGCGCTATCTGCAAATAATAAGCAAAAAAGAGCGATCGCACTAAATGATTTCAAGTAGTTGATTTGTATGGTTGGTGTTTTCATGTTATTGACCTGTGGTTTAGTTGTTAAAATGACCTGAGATTGTTAGGGCGAATAGAACTGCTGGAGCTATTGCAACTGCTACGATCACTATAATCCACAGCAAGATCAGCCCCCTCAGCATCATTATTATCAAAAATCTCATTTATCAGATGCATCAAAAGACCTTTAGTAAGAGTATGATCATCTCTTGCCTTTATTTGTTTGCGAAAAAAATCTTTAGGTAAATTCATAATATTAGAATTTGTATTTTTTTTTAAATTAGCCAAGTCTTTTATATAAGCGCCAACTATATCAAAACTCACAGTCTGATTTTGTCTGAGGCGTCTTAAACGTTCTATAGTATTTTGTTCTTCTGGTGTAATCTTCATTTCTTTACCTGTTTAGTTTGTATGGTTGCCTAAGTTTTATAATCAGTAAATTATACAAAACTACGGAAATAACGTTTTTTAATTTAATAGCTTTGATTTGATGCGTCAAGCATTTTTTTTGGTTTAATATAATATTTTACGTTATATATTATTGTTTTTTGATTTATAGATCAAAATATCTCTGGAAAAAACTCTATCAACAGTACTTTTATCCTTTAGTTTGTTTGAATTACCTAAATTTTATAATAAGTAAATTACAAACAACTACGAAAATATTTAATATAGTTAATGTGATGTGTCAAATATTCTTTATTATATAACACGCCGTTATTAAAGTTATCTATTATTCATTTTGAAATTTATATAACAATAAAATAGATCAATATATTTTTATTTGCAATTTTCTGACAACTTATCTATATTAAATGCCTAAAATAACATTAGAGATAGATTTTATGTCGAGTTTCCAAATGAAACTTTCTGAATTAATGACGCAAAAAAACATAACCGCGCCGGAAATAGAAAGAAAAACAGGGCTTAGCAAAAATACCATTACAAGTATTTTGAACGGAACATCTTTAAACCCTACTGCAAATACTTTAAAAGCTATAGCTAGAGGGCTTGATGTAAGTTTAGATTATTTTCTAAGTTTTGATACAGAATTAACTTATAAATCTTTAACTAAAGATCAAATGAGCGCATGGAGCCAGTCCACAAGCCATACAATTAATATGATCATTGAAAGAGACTTAAGCTTTACTTTTGAAAAACTGCAAGAGATAATTAGAGAAGTATATAATTACGCGATTAGAGTAGAACCCCCTATTGTAGATTCAAGGTTTATTCAATACATCCTAGATAGGCATAGCAAATAATTGGCAGCTTTTAGGAACTACAGGACTAGCAGAACCCCTCAAAACACTGCCCCTAAATTACAGATTTCACATTCCTCTAAGCTTACAATATCTAAACATTTCTATAGTATCTGGATGATTATGACCAAATGCTTTTACCTGCATATCTCTAAAGCTTGTATAATAGTGTGAATTTTTTGCATCACAAGAAGCTTTGGCCCCTTGAGTATATAAATAACTCACAAAAGCTACTTCTTTATCTTGCTCTTTATAGAGATGAAAATATATTCCTTGGGCTTTTCTGTAAGACTCCAAAGCTCCTTTAAGATCTTTTAAGCTAAAATATATATCCCCTTGAATAACATAAGCTTCTGCTAAATCTTCATCTTCGGAAGAAGTATTATTTCCTTCTCCATTACGCTGAGTATCTGCCAAAAGGATTGATATAGATTTATTAATATCTTCTAAAGCGGAGGTAATTTGCTCTTGGTTTGGTTTTGAAGTTGCATATTTTGGATCTTGCTTCATTCCAAGTAAAGCTCTTGCTTTTTGTGCAAATATACGGCCGTACACTAAATGATCTTCTTTTTTTGAAGCATGCATTTGGAATAATTGTTCTATTTGAGAGTAAGATTCATTATATCTACCCAATCTATTTAGTATCATAGCCCTAAAAACATAAGGCGTGGTAAGCACTGGATCATTTGTCTTTAGCCCATTGGAAATAATTTTTTTAATTCCTTCATCTATTTCAAGCAAAGCTTCTTCATATCTTCCTTGATAGTAATGCAACTTAGATTTAATGCGATTTATTAAACCTAAGTCTCCCTCAGGTACCTTGCCCGAAGCAGCAACTTCATCCATTTGCTTTATATTAGCAATGCCCTCCTCTATTTTGCCTAAAGATATATTTGATAAAGCTGCAACGTAAAATAAATTAAATTTTGCCCACTCTTCTCCTGGTAAGTCTTTAAATACTTCTATAGATCTATTATAATATACAAGAGCAAGGTTATGATCAGATAATCTTTTTCTAATATAAGTTCCTATCATGTTTAAGTATCCAGCATAAATTCTTTTTTGATAATTATCCATAAATGATAGTTTAAATTCCCCTTTTTTATCCCTTTCTTCAAACCACTTGACTAATTTTTCTGCATTATAGAAATCTGATGAGTTGCAATAACTTACTAGCAAATATAAATTTAGAGCAGTAAGAGAATGGACGCTTGGATTATATAGTCTCTCATTCTGTAAAAGCACCTCTAGATTCTCATGAATTGTTGGAGAATTTCTAAACATATGAGCCTCATAGACACTATCTGGCATAGATTTTACTATTTTATCAATTATCGTCTCAAGCAATAATTTATTTGCCTCATCTGTATGCATCCCTCTTATGTTACTTGCAACAACATCATGCATTTCAAAGATAGGATTACTCTCGTTACTATCAACACAAGTTATTAATACGAACTTGGAAAGCTTGTATAGATCATCATCTAATGTTTGTGGTGAATCTGTTATAATACTAGCTAATTTCTTTGAAAATCTCTGATTATTCATTAGGGCAATTTTGAATAAAAGATTTTTAGCGTTATTACCAATAGGAGATATAGCAAGCTCTATATTAGTTCTGATTTTATCTTGTGCTCCATTTAATTTCTTTTTATATTCTTCTTGACTTAAGCCCTTTATTTCCTTTAGTAATTGAGCTCCTTGAACTACAAGTATTGGATAACCTTTAAATTCACTAAATAAAAATTTGGTATGTTTATCATCATCTGCCTCTAATATTCTAGTAGATAATAATTTGACATCTTTTTCTCTTAAAGCTTCAGCTCTAACTACGTAAGGCAGCAACTGACTATCTTGGGCACAAAAAATAACGTCACCATTATGATCCCAAGAGATAAAATCCTGTACTTTGTGATTAGAGTTAATTTTTAAATTATCAAATACCAAAAGCCATTTATCTTTTGAGGCTAAATAATGCATTACTTCTTTTGTAACAGATGCAGCATTTTCAGAGATTTTAACATCTCTGATTTTGTTAATTTCTCTTGCAAGCCTAATAAACTCATCATTAATATCTAAATTGCAATCAATAAACCAGATAATATTATACTTATCCTGATTTTCTTTTGCATACATCCTAGCAAGCTGAGTTTTGCCCATCCCACTAATCCCAACAATAGTTGCTTTTTTAAAACTAGTTAAATTGTTTTTGATCTGCTCAAGTTGAGAGACGTGATTTACGAAATATGTAACAGGAGAAATTTCATTTGATATCTTATTCATACAAAAAGCATTATTTGAGGTTATTATTATAATTACTAAAAATATATATTTCATTTTTTTATCCTTTTCAATGAAGTCTTGGTTTCTGAAGCACTTTTTAACGAATATAGAGAAATAACCTTATTATCATCTTCTGTGCTAACTTCATCTTTCTTTTGCTCTATAATCTCTAATATATTACGCCTATCATCAAGAATATCAATATTAAAATCAAAGCCATTTACTTGTAGTAAATTTTTGATTTGGTTTATGTCTAGCAAAAATGGGTTTGCATGAGTTTTAAAGAATTTATTAGCGCTTTGAAGTAGTATTTCTTCACCTTCTCCTTCTATTAAATCAAATTCAAAACGAAGTAGTAGTTTTTTGTTCACCAAATCGATTGTCAGCTTAACTTCCTTATTGCCGTGTTTATTACCGCTCTTTAAAATAAAAAAAAGATAAGAGGTAATGCTGTAAATAATTTGATAAAATGATGCCAAGGAGGAAAATTCTACTACTTTAAGGTAATCAGTAGTATTCACAATTAGCTTCTCCTCCTCAGTACTAAACCTTTGTTCAAACATTTTTTTAATTTGGGCAATATCTAATATTTCTTTTTCTCCTTGTTTAAGTAAAATTATTGAACAAGGAACTTTATCTGCAATATTCTGATAATTATAATCATCTAATGCAGAAATTTTACCATCTTTTATACCTTCTATATATGCTATTTGATTGGCTTCTTGTGCAAATAAATAGTTTATTTCAAGATCTTTCTTTTTAGCAAAATCTAAGTCCCATTGTTTTTGCAATATTGAGTCTTCCAGAGCCTGAAATTCTTTATTATACTTTGAGGTAATATCACATAATATTTGTTCGTGCTTTTGTTGATAGTATGATTTCCAATAATTACTAACATTAGAAATTAACATTCTATATACTAAGCAAACCACTATAAGTAAAGTTGTTATAAATAAAAATATATCCCAGAATGGCTTTTTTATCTCCATTTCTTTTTGCTTCCAGAATAAATGATCTACATCAATATTTACTCTAAATCTAATGTTATTACTTATATTATAGTACTTATCTATCTTATATTGATATTCATGGTAGTTAGAATATATAGGATGGTCATTTAATGCGAGCTTATAGTGTATATACTTCGGAATATAACTATTTATCAATAATCCAAACTTGAATAAATCGTAATTTACGCAAGTTTCTTCACTACAGAGTTCCATGTTATAGTTTTTTAATAAAATTCTTATATCCTTAATCTCTGGATTACTAGAAAATGTTAATAGCAGGTCATGAATATTACTTGTAGCAATCTCTATAAGTTTATCATAATAATGATCTACTAATTTCTCCTTTTCTGTAATAGCTTTCTGATTATAATGCGCATATATATAACTTGTAAAAAGTAAGTAGCTGATTGCAGCCAAAATAATAATTACTTTGGAATAGTTATTTAATTCACTAAATTGTTTATATGACTTATCTTCCACAACTGGGCACTTTATTTAAATTAACACGAAGTTTCAGTAGCTACAATTGCTTATAACGCAACTATTATAAGCAACAAATCCTGCTTATATTGTAACTATACCTTAAAAAATAGATACTATTTTTTCAATAGAATAATTTAAGATTTGGCAGTTATAGAATGAAATAGTTAATAATAAGTTAATATTATGATAGATATGTTATATTTAATGCTAGATATTCCCAAATCGCAACCACGCTCTAATCTGATGTAAAAGTAATAGATAGTTTTTATCCACAATTTCTGTGGATAAATTTCCGGGTAATATATAGCAAGGCCTTGTTTGATAATGAGTAGGTAGCAATGCCTAATTTTTGGGCATTCCCTTTTATATTAACCTGAATTCCCAACTTTGTGGGCATCATTATGATATTTAAATCTTTAAATAGATCTTTAATTTTTTTTATTGGGCTCTTGTACTAATACCTTGTGATCAAAAATTTTAGCCTTTATTCCTCTTAAGGTTATTAATGCTTTATCTATAGGTGTCTTGATTCTTTGTCGCATGATGATGAATATTACCAATCACAAAAATTGAGGCGACCCCTAAAAACTAGACAGATATCTAAGAGAATTTTGGTATGATAAAATAACCAAAAAAACCAGGTATAAAAATGCCTAAAATCAGAAAAATACTCCCCAAGAGTGTAAAGTTTAAAGCTATAGAAATGATTCGTAGTGATTTGACATTAGCAGAAATAATATCAAAATATCAAGTGCCACGTTCTGTATTATCAAGATGGAAAAACAGTTATTGGATCAAGGAGTTGGGATTTTTTAAGTTGATAAAGCAAAAATTGATAATCAAAATCATGTAGAAATAGAAAAATCACACGCAAAGATAGGTATGTTGAAAGTAGAAAACGATTTTTTGCAAGATTCCTGGCAAAAAAATTGCAACCATAAAAAAGAAGAGTTTATTAGAGAAGAATCATAATTAAGTTTGGGATACAAAACTAGACTTCTCTAAGCAACAAGATGGAAGTTTTACTAAACCAAAATCTAGGCCAAATGAAGATGAGATTATTGATAAATTACTCGATATTTATGCAGCGCATATAGTCTATTTTCTATCAAACTTCTGATGAAAAAACTTGTGGATTTATGGATAAGTTTGCGGGCTTAGCAAAAATTCCACAAGCAGTACAACAACAAGTTATGTAAAAAATAATATGTTCCATTTAAAAAAGTCCTCCGTTTGAAACCATCTTTAATCTAATATTGGGGAGCGTTACAAACAAGCGATAATTTTTCAGAAAATGCTTACCGGCAGCTCTTTTGTGGTTATGAATATACGACAAATGAGCGTGAAAGCAAACCATCTAGCACTAGAAATAGTTAACGAAATCCGTTTCCCAAAATCAGGTTAAGGCACCATAAAATTTATAAGAATTTAATAAACTCAATCTCATCCCCTCAGAACCGAAATCCTATCAATGAATATTTCTCTGAACACTATCTAGAATTGAAGATTTGGGGGATGGACTTTGTAGATTTGGCGCCTTATATAAAGCTTATTTTGTAATTTTTACGATTTAATTATTACTGGTCGCCCCGGCGACCACTAATTCATCGTCTTTATGCATCATGAGTATCGACTAGAACCTCTGTAGCCACACCGTAAGCTAGCTTTACAGCTATGTTTAAATATTTAATATAGTTATTACGTAGGTAGTCTCTGATAAAGTTACTTTTACAAATACACCTAAGATTTTTTTCTTGGGGAAGAATTTGAACATTTCTAAACCAAGAATTATAGATCGCTTCTCCTAATTGATTTTTTAGACTTGTTCTTAGAATTTTCTCCTGGTTAGTTAAATTATTAAAATCCTCTTCCAGCTCTATTTTTGTAAGTTCTGATCTAGCTTCTTGAAATTGAGTATTACGTAAACTCTCCAGGGAAAGTCCATAATCTCCTTCTATGAGCTTTGTAAAATTTTCTTCTTTTAGCGCCCAATCTAACATTATTTTAAATTTTGTCACTTTTCCCATTAAGAAATCACTTTTTGTAATTAAACTACAGAATGCTTCCCATTTTTTTAAATCATCTTCAAAATAAAGGGTAAGTATTTCCTTTAGTCTATCAGATCTAAATTTTGTTAGTTTTCTATCATTGTCTTTTTTATCAATAATTTTATTCCAAATAATAATCATCTCTTTCTCATTAGAATTTTTTGTATCATCAGATGTTTGAGAGAGGGTATTTGTAGTAGTCTTTGTAGTAGTCTTTGTATTAGTGTTTCCCTGTGGGGAAGGATATGGTTCCCCGTGGGGAAGGATATGGTTCCCTGTGGGGAAGGATATGGTTCCCTGTAGGGAAATATCCTCGGTATGTTCTAAGAAGCTATGTTTATTAGTGATATGCGATACTTTTTCAGGGAAAATCCTGATAAACATGACATTTGGTAATTTTTTTCCATTAACTTCTATATGCCTAAATACTCTTTCTATTACTCCGATAGATTCAAGACGAATCAATGCCTCTCTAATCTGTTTTTCAGAAAAACCAAATAATGATTCAAAGTCTTTGTAGCATCTTTGCAACAAATCTGATTTGAATTTTTTTCTATAAGAAATTACTTTGCCACTTGTTTCATTTCTGATAGTTGTGGGTCTATACCAATAAACTATATCTGAAAGTAGTAAAATTGCCACAGTATCTGGCTTTCCGGAGTCTTGTTTTAGATGGCTAAACCATTCTATGGGAACAATATTGCCCTCTAGATTTAACTTACCTATCTCCTTGACCT
>JANRMA010000010.1:0-9428 GCA_033762035.1 Rickettsiaceae bacterium | reverse complement strand
ATATGGCGATATGAATGGGGGATATAACTTACTTAAAGATATATATAAATCTGAAGTATATCAACTAGCGAAATGGCGCAATCAAAATATATCTTTTAATTCGCTACATCAAGTTACCCAGACTATTCCATATAATATTATTACCAAGCCCCCTACTGCAGAATTATCTTACGGCCAAAGGGACTGCGATATTCTTCCTGAATATAATATATTAGACGCCATATTGACACATTATATAGAGAACGGAAAATCATCTTCAGAAATCAAGAAAATGGGATTTAATACTGAAATAGTTGATTATATTATAAATTTGATTAGAATAAGCGAGTTTAAACGATACCAAGCCACTATGGGGCCAAAAATTTCAGATATGAGTTTTGATTTAGACTGGAGGTATCCTATTATGAATTTTTATAAAGAAAATCAATGAAGGTAAGGACTAGATTTGCCCCGGCTCCGACTGGGATGATCCATGTAGGAAATGCGCGCACTGCTCTAATTAATAAATTATTCGCCCTTAAAAACGGGGGAGTATTTATATTGCGTATGGATGATACAGATACGCAAAGATCTAAAACACAGTTCGCAGAAGGAATAATAGAAGACTTAAAATGGCTTGGGCTAGATTGGGAAGAGATTTATCATCAATCCTTAAGATTGCCAAAATACCAAGAAGCCAAAGAGATATTGATTCGCGACGGAAGATTATATGAATGTTACGAGTCTCAAGAAGAGCTTGAATTAAAGCGTAAATTATTGCTCTCAAGTGGAAGGCCTCCAATTTACGATAGAGCTGGTATGCACTTGACGGATAGCCAAAAAACAGATTATCGCAACTCCGGTAGAAAGCCCCACTATAGATTTAAAATAGATAATACATTAGTAGAATGGATGGATATGATAAAAGGGCCAATGTTTTTTGATGCAGCTAATTTATCTGATCCTATTATTATTAAAGAAGATGGGTCCATGACTTACATGCTTGCAACTTGCGTTGATGATATAGATTTGAATATAACCCATGTTATTAGGGGGGAAGATCATGTCTCTAATACTGCAATTCAAATTCAGATTATGAGGGCTTTAGGCGGTAAAGCTCCATCATTTGGGCATTTAAGCTTAATTAAATCTGAGGATGATAAAATTTCTAAAAGAATTGGGGGATTTGATATAAAATCTTTAAGAGAAGAAAGTTTGTTAGAGCCCATGGCAATAAATAGTTTACTAGCTAATATAGGGACGAAAAATCAAATATTACCTTATAAAAAATTAGAAGATTTACTCTCTGTTTTTGATATGGCCAATTTCGGCACAAGTCCTACTACTTATTCTCAAAAAGATCTTGAGACCTTGAATCATAAATTAATTTTATCTATGAGTTATAAAGATGTTAAGGCTTCATTAAAAAATCTAGGGGCAGAATATGTTACACCTAGTTTTTGGGAACTAGCTCAGCCAAATTTAAAAACTGTAGATGATATTAAACTTTGGTGGAAAATTTGTTATGATCATAAAAAAGTAGAAGTAAATTCAGGCTCTATATTTATATTAGAAGCTACAAAAGAAGCTTTAGAAAAAATAGAACTATCTATTAATAATTGGCCGGCTATTATAAGATATATAAAGGATAAAACTGGAGTATCGGGCAAGGCCCTTTTTGCGCCGCTGAGAATTGCATTAACAGGACTTGATTATGGCCCAGAACTATCAGATTTGCTATGCGCTATAGGCAAAGAAGAGATCCGCAAAAGACTAATTGAAATAATTGGTACTTAACATGATCAAAAAATTTTTTACACCATTTTTTGCACTTTTCGTAGCCTCTTTTACAGTATTTGTTTTGGTATTAGATGAATTAGATTACGTAGAAATAGAGCCACTCTACCCAGTGCCTGAGGAAATTATTAATATCTTGCGTCCTACAGAAGAGTTATATATGGTTAATTTTTTTGCATCCTGGTGCGAGTCTTGTGTAAAAGAAATTAAATATCTTGGCTTGATTAAAGCTCATATGGATTTGCCTATATACGGAATTACAGTTAATGATTCGGAGCTAAATCTCAATAAAATGCTGGGTCATAATATTCATTTATTTCAAAAAATAGAATTCTCCTTTCCGATGCAAAAACTCATAGCACTTAATATCGATAGAATTCCGAGATTAATGATTATATATAAAAATAATGTTATTTACGATCATAAAGGCGAAGTAAATGATAGAATATCTCATAAAAAAATAATTCCAATACTTACGCAAGTACAAAATTTACAACATCAAGACAAGAATGATTCTCAATGAACAAGCTTATCAAACGTAATTTAATTATAACTATACTCTTTACTATAATTGCAATAATTTATGCAGCCCCAAACTTACCTTACTTTAAAAATAAAGGCTTTGCATTCGGAGGTACTGTAAATTTAGGGTTAGATTTACAGGGGGGATCTCATCTCCTACTTAAAGTTGATATTAATCAATATATTCAAGATCAGCTTGAAATATTTGGAGAAAGTCTAAGAAAACAGCTTATAAGTAAAAAGATTAGATATCAATCTATCAAACTTACCGATGAAGCTTTATGTATTATTCTCAAAAATCTAGAAGATGTGGATGCGATTATTCAATCCGCAAAAGAACTAGATCGTTTAATAGAAATAGATGCTAAGCAAGATACACTATATATTAAATATAATAAAATAAAAATAAATAATCTTAAGGAAAATACATTGGAACAATCTATTGAAATTGTTAGAATGAGGGTAGATAGCGCAGGTACAAAAGAACCTGTAATACAAAAACAGGGGGATGAATATATAGTTCTTCAAGTGCCTGGCGAAGATAATCCAGAATATTTAAAAAAAATATTAGGACAAACCGCAAAGCTTTCACTTCATGTAGTTAAAGATAGTAGTAATGCGGAGAATCCCTTAGAGTATTTGGTTTTGAATGATGAAGCTGGCAATAGAATCTCCGTAGAAAAAAAGCCTATTATTACTGGTGATATGTTAACTAATGCCTCGGCTACTTACGATGAAATGTCTCTACCTGCTGTAAATTTTAGCCTAAATACAATTGGAGCTAGATTATTTGGCGAGGCAACAAAAAATAATAAAGGGGGTAGAATTGCAATAGTGCTGGACAATAAAATACTTAGCTCTCCAAGGGTTAATGAGCCTATTTTGCGAGGAGAATGTATTATAAAGGGGAATTTTAGTATTTCTAGCGCAGAAGATTTAGCTCTACTCTTACGTGCGGGCGCATTACCAGCTCCTCTTGAAGTAGTGGAGGAAAAATTAATAGGCGCAAGTCTAGGGAGCGACTCTATAGAATCTGGGAAAAAAGCTGGTATTATTGGACTTTGTAGCGTTATGATTTTTATGGCATTAAGTTACGGGCTTCTTGGTATTTTTGCCAATATCTCATTATGCTTTAGTCTTTTATATATAATAGCTATTTTATCTTCTATTGAGGCCACCCTTACCCTGCCCGGGATAGCTGGATTAATACTAACTATTGGTATGGCCGTTGATGCTAATGTACTTATATACGAGAGAATAAGAGAAGAAGTAAAGCTAAGATCTTCAATTGCTTATGCTATAGATCAAGGTTTCAGTGCGGCTTTTTCTACAATTTCAGATTCTAATATTACCACATTAATTTCTGCGGCATTACTTTATATATTTGGCACAGGTGCTATCAGAGGCTTTGCAGTGAGTCTTTCTGTTGGTATTATATGTTCTATGTTTGCCTCGATTATTGTCACTAGACTTTTAGTAGACCTTTGGCTAAAATACTATAAACCTATAAAATTAGGTATTTAAATTTCATGAAGTCATGTTTGCCAGATTTAAGTATCATAGATATAACCCCGGCCTCTGATTCAAGTCTTAATATTATCAATTTTTATTCTAAAGATCTTATTACCATTAGAGATCAAAAAATTTCTACTAATGTTGGAGTAACGCCAAATACTATTGTTACATTCGACTCTTGCGCGCAATTATTCGAAATCGCATCAGAATTAAATAAGACCAATCAAGATATGATTTTTATTTTTGGAGGTAGTGAAAATTATATCACAGATTTTATGAAGGCTAAGAGTACTACACTTGATATTTATCTTGAAATTATGAACTTAGGGGCAGCAGTTAGAACATATAATTCATTAGCTTTGGACGGACGTGATGTATGTGCTTTTTTTGAGCTAGAAAATGGTAAAAAGTAATGTTATGGAAATTGCTCAACCCCTATTTTTTTACTAAATATTCTACATATTTACAAAAATATATACTATCTTCTTTGATTTTCTGCTTCGCAGCAGGCTTATATTTTGCTTTTACATCCCCAGAAGATTATCAGCAAAGTATAATGGTAAGAGTAATGTACATACATGTTCCCTCTGCTTGGCTTAGTCTCATGATTTTTGTAATTATAGGAATGTGCGCTATTTCTTGTCTTATATGGAAGACAAATTTTACATTTTATATAGCCTTAGCCAGCGCTCCGATCGGCGCGACTTTTGCATTAATTACATTATTAACTGGTATGATATGGGGTAAGCCCATTTGGGGCACTTGGTGGGTTTGGGATGCAAGACTTACATCAATGCTTATATTATTTATTTTTTATATCATTTTTATTTTAATATCTTCGTCTAATAGAAATATACATAAAATACAAAAACCCTCTTGCGTTATTGCGATTCTGGGAATGATTAATGTTCCCATAGTAAAATTTTCCGTAGATTTGTGGAGCAGTCTTCATCAAAGTGCGAGTATTTTAAATTTTAATGGGCCTCAGATACATGGATCTATGCTTGCACCACTTTTTATAATGTTTGTAGCGAATTGCTTGCTCTATATATTTTTATTATTGCAAAAAGTAGAATCTTTATTGTATAAATATAAAACTACAAACCATAATTAATCTAATGACCTTCGTAGTAACTGATCCATGTGTAAAATGTAAATATACAACCTGCGTTGAAGTCTGCCCGGTTGATTGCTTCAAAGAAGATGATTTAATGCTTATTATTGATCCTGATGAATGTATAGATTGCGGAGTATGCGTCGATGAATGTCCTGTTGATGCCATCAAGCCAGAATCAGACGAGCTATTATTTTGGCTTGAATATGCAAGAAAAAAATCTACTAGCCTTCCATATATTACCCGTATAAAAACCCCACTACCTAACGCAGATTTATATAAAAACGAAACTAATAAGTTTGCTAAATATATTGATTCTAAAGATGAAAAACCTCTCTAAATTGTAGATTTGCAAGGTATAGTTGCAAGTAGATTAACAAATTCAGCTATTATTTGTCTGTACTTCTGCAGAATTATAGTAAATTAATTTGAATTAGCATTTTAGGTATTATGTCCTAATCTACTCGTTAATTGCCTCCACCGCTTTTACCTCCGGAACATAATATTGTAACATGGATTCAATCCCATTTTTAAGGGTAATAGATGCGCTAGGACACCCAGAACAAGAACCTTTAAGTTCCAAATAAACGATCCCATCTTCAAAACCTCGATAAGTTATATCGCCTCCGTCCATCGCGACAGAAGGCCTTACTCTAGTTTCTATTATTTCTATTATTTGTTTTTCTATGCTAGAGAGATTCTGCTCGTCATACTGAGGTTTTTGCTCATTTAATCCTTGAAGAGGGCTTAATCCAAGAGAAAGGTGATCTATAATTGTAGCCAGAATAAATGGTTTTAAAACTTGCCACTCTAGATTGGTATCTTTTGTGATTGTTATAAAATCTTGCCCAAAAAAAACACTTTGCACTCCTTTTATATCAAATAATTGCGCGACTAAGATGCATCCTAAAGATTCTTCTTGCGAGGCAAAATGCATAGGCGTTGCTGTAATTTCTTGTCCAGGTAAAAATTTTAAAGCATCAGGATTTGGTGTATTTTCAGTTTGAATAAACATAGTTTTATTCTTTTTTTATGGCGTAAGTAAAGATGGTACCCGCGGCCAGACTCGAACTGGCAAGGGCCGAGGCCCCACGGATTTTAAGTCCGTTATGTCTACCATTCCATCACGCGGGCTAATTTGTAGATTTGTATTTATACATTAAAGACAAAAATCTTTCAAGTATATTTTATTGTGAAATTTTTGTTTTAATATGGTTATTGGCATGGATTTTGCTACTGAGCTAGAGTGTAAAATCAAATTAGGTATAATTATGTCACAAACAGGATTAGGCTCTGCAATTTCAGCGGCGCAAAAAACAGCATCAGTAATTGCGGGTAATATGTCTGCTGCGATGTCAAATGGAGAAAAAGGTTTCGATTTTGCGGTTTCTACAAGTATAACAGGATACGGGGCGGGCGGAACGCAATTTGGCGGCTCAAATACCAAATATACTCAAAGAATTACAGTGCAAGGAGACATTCAAGCAAGCAATATCACAACAAATATGGCCATTCAAGGAGATGGTTTTTTTTATGTTGGGGACGGTGCGTACACAAGGCTTGGAGATTTTGAAGTAGACGGAAAGGGATTTCTTAGCAATTCAGCCGGATATACTTTACGCGGGTGGAAATTAGACGATGCCGGACGCAAGCCAGGAGAGGCAGGTAACTCCGATACAAGATCTTCTGGAGATTTAAGCTCTTTAGATAAAGTAAATATTAATGGTCTTTTAAGCAAACCTAAGGCAACAACATCCATATCTATTGATGCAAGGCTTAATTCAGGTGCAAGTGTAATAACTGGAGCTGGCCAAACATTTAGTTTTAGCACTAGTGATACATATAACGCTGGTAACGGTAATAGTGACTTAATAATACCTTCTGGTAGCGGCATATCTATTGGAGATTATTTTACAGTAACAGTAGGATCTGCCACAAAAGAATATATATATGGAGGAATTACATCAACTTTTGATTTATCGGTAGTGTCTGCCTTTAATGCATCTTCAAGCTCGGCGATCTTTGAATCTTCATCTGCCGGCTCTACTTATTCAGCAGGAGGCCCAGCTGTAACTAATGATCAACTTCGTATAATTGTGGGGTCCAATACTCCTATTGATTTAGCCTTTGTTCCATCTGGTCCGCGTGCGGAATCAGGAGAATTTAATTCTCTAGCTACATTAGTAGATGCGATTAATTCCTCGCCTTTGCTGAAAGCAAGACGAGTAAATAATCAATTATTTATAGCACCAAAAGACGGTTCTTCTTCTGTTACTTTTAGTAATTTAGGATCAGGAGGTACAGATTTTAAAGCTGCCCTTGGATTATCTGACATAACTGCATATTCGGGTAGCAATACCCAGTTTAATACTTTAGGCCAATTAAAAACTGCATTACAATCTAATACAAATCTTCTTGCAATTACCCCAAACTCGGGTTCTGGAATACAGATTACGACAAAAGATCCTTTAGAGGGTATTAAGTTTAAATCCTACGCCCAAAGGTCAAATGCAATAAAATATATATATGCAACGCAAAGCGATCCAACTACCGCGGCAGGAGCGCTGATATCAACATCTATTGGGATTAAAGCACCTTTATCTGGATTGGCAGTAGGAGACTATGTTAAAATAAGTAATCTTCAGGGAAGCGCTGTATTTAATGGTGTAGCAAATACTCTACCTACAGGCCTATACCGCGTATTAACCGTTGATGATGGCGGCTTTACAGTAGCTGCAGATCAAGCGGTTGAGACTGGAGGAGCGGGAGATCAAGTCTCAGAAGCAGTATCAGCTGGTGCTACTTGGCAAAAAATGCCTGCTGCAGCTATTTCTAGTGTATCATTTACTTCTAGCGAGAGTATAGCGCGCGGAGCTTATGCGATGGGTGCAACTTCTTATACAGTCACTTTTACGAAAACCGCTCATGGATTTGCAAGTGGAGATGCTATTAGTATAAATGGCGTTGGATTGCAAAATGGCATAGCAGTTCCAAACGGGATATATGAAGTTACTACAATTAACGCAAACAACTTTAGTATTTCAGTGCCTCAAATAGCGGCAAGCGGTGCTAGTGGCGCAATAGGCGCAGGTGCTATGAGTGCTGGTACAGCAACCAAGGTTGGTACTACTGCTACTGATCATACTATTGAAGTTGCGCCTGTAGCAAGTTCTTCAGGAGCTTTAGTAACATTCCAAATGCCTAATAACGTATTTCACGAAGGAGATTATATAGCAATGTCAGGAACTTCTATATATACACCAACAGATGGAAATAGATATAAGGTTGTAGCTTCTACTACAAGTAGTTTTACATTTGAGGTAGATTCAACAGCTGATGCAACAGGACTGGTAGCTGCTATGACATCAGCCGCATTACCTGCCGGGGCTTATATAGATTTTTTTGGCAAATTAGATTCAGAAATAGGATTTGATCAAGCGCAAGATAATGTACTGATGCCAGCTGTGTATGATGCCGCTGATGGTAGCGGGTCTAACTTGGTTACTGGAACTTTTGATGGTAAATGGGATGTGCCACTAACAATTTATGACGAGCTAGGCGATCCATTTGCATTTACCTTAAGTTTTGCTAAAATTAGTGATGTTAGTTGGGCGGCTCAAGTGCATGCGGTTGTGAATCCAACTACAGGAAAGTATCCGGTTGTTACAGGAGATGACGGAATAGTTGCATCAGGATCAGTAACTTTTAATGGTAACGGAACAATTAATACTATTGATGGTATAGGTAGCTTTGTTTTAAATTGGGATAACGGATCAAACGAGACAACAGTTACTTTAAACTTAGGCAGTTCTGGTAGCTCTGGCAGTTCAAGCTTATTTTCTAGCGGAGGATTAAAACATGTACACGGGTCTAATCAAGTGTTATCGCTGAATCAGGATGGATACCAACCAGGAAAATTTTCCTATCTTTCGGTAGATTCAGAGACTGGTACAATTAGTGCTAATTATGATAATGGATCTAGTCAGTCTATTTACATAGTACCGCTTTGTCATATAAGATCTCCAAATACTATGACAGCACTAGGAAGCGCTACATTCACCACTTCTTACGAATCTGGACCTGCGATACTAAAAACTATAGGTGATGATGGAGTAGGAAGAATTGTGTCATTAGCGCTAGAAAAATCAAATGTAGATAATACCGAAGAAATGGTAAAGTTAATTACAATTACGGCTCAGTCAGCTTATCTCTCAGCTGCGCAGCAACAATTAACTAATATGTCTAAAGATTTTAGTAGCAGAATCTAAGCTGCTGGCTTTTAAAAGACTCTTTATTTAAAAGTAGAGCCAAGAACTTGTTCTGGCTTTACTTTCCTAGCATTAATATCTACACAAAACTATTTAGTTCAAAGAAAATTGTGGTAGGGACATTATTTAATTACACCCTCCCTAATGCCGTCGTGCCATTGTAATTTTATATTTGCGCCTGCGGATAATTTAGATGCAGAAGTAATAATCATACCATTTGACTGTCTTGCCAC
>JANRMA010000009.1:0-14159 GCA_033762035.1 Rickettsiaceae bacterium | reverse complement strand
CAAACACTCCATTGAATATGGTGATATAGTAGCAAAATTTGGCCTAAGCGACAAAGAAACTGATGAAACAAGGAAAAAAACATTATTTTCTTCATATTATGGAAAATCTATCAGTTCAGCTCAAGGGAATAATTCATTTTTAACTAGGTTTGAAAGAAATTATAGATTAAACAAGAATATTATAGAAGAGAGCGCAAAAAGTAAATTTTCCTTGTTATATTCTCTTATTACTACTATACAAAAAAAATATGGGGCACTAAGTGGTTCTGTGTATAAAAAAATCAATCTTTTGTATAAGTCGCATAAAAAAGACCCAAAAAATATGCATTATTACGCAAAGCTTGCAGAGATGCATAATCTTACAAAAAATATTCCATTTCTTCCTCCAGAGGATAGTCCAAGGGTTACAAGCAATTACGGACGAAGAATTCATCCAAAAACTAAAAAGCAATCTTTTCATAAGGGTATAGATTTAGCCGGAAGGCCTTCTTGTGCTATAAGAGCATCTGGAGATGGTATCGTAGAAGAAGTTTCTAGTGTTAAGGGATATGGTAATAATGTTGTCATAAGGCATGCAGGTAATATTCTTACAAGATACGCGCACCTTGGAAAAATTAATGTCAAACAAGGGCAGAAACTAATTTTAGGGCAAATAATTGGCACGCAAGGCTTATCCGGCACTACGAAGGGAGAGCACTTGCATTTTGAAATAATTATCAATAATAAGACGGTAAATCCTAAAGATTTTATTCAAAATAGTTTATGAATAAGCGGATTATTTATCCTATATACCTATTATTAAATCTAGACTTTTTTGCTTTTATCTTTGACTTCTCTAATATTTTAAAATATAACTTACATAGATGTGATATACTTATAGTTTTATGAAAAAGGTTTTATTTGTAGCTTTTGTACTTTTAGCATCTTTTTTCCTTGTTTATAATTTATTTTTTTCGCGTAAAGTAGTTAATTCTGCAAAAATTAAAGTAGTTGTTTGTGAAGTAGTAGAGCAAAATTTATACGAAAAAATTAACATTATTGGCCAGGCAAAGCTTTCTAATAGTAGAGATTTTTACTCTGAGGTAAAAGGTAAAGTAGATGAAGTTACCAAAATTCAAGGGGCCAAAGTTTCTAAAGGCGATATTATACTTATAATAGAAAAATCATTAGCAGAAAAATTAAAACAACAAGCTATTGCTAATTTAGAATTAGCAGAAATGACTTACAAGGGCAATTTAGCTCTTTTATCCAAAAATATTGTTAACAAAGAACTTATCAATAAATCTAAAGCGGCTTTAGAAAATGCTAAAAATGAATATGCAAAAGCTATAGAAACCTATGATAATATGGTTATAAAAGCTAGTCAAGATGGGTATTTGGGGGTAGTACGCGCAAATAAGGCGGACGAAATTAAGCCTGGAGACTATTTATTTAGCATAATAGAAGAAGGGGATTTCAATATATTTGTGGAACTACCAGGAAATTTAAGGTCTAAAGTAACTTATAAGGATATAGTACGTACAACAACAGAAGATGGAGAAGTGATAGAAGGTAAAATAGTTGCTATATCAGACTATTTATCTAATACAGGAGGAGTTACTGCAAAAATTTTATTACCTTTTTCGCGGAAAATATCTCATGGATCTTATATTAATCTGGAGATTATTTATAATGCCCATATGGCTCTTACGGTTCCTGAGAAAATAATTATGCAGGATAACGAAGGTAGCTTTATATACGCTATTACGGATAAAAATATAATCAAAAAAATCTATATTGATTTAGGTATAAAATGCGAAAAATTTGTCGAATTGAAGCAGAATAATACTTCTATTATAGAAGATTTAAAATCTAGTAAATTAGTATTAGAAGGTCTTACGAAAGTAAAAGATGGTCTTGTCGTTGAGATAATAGAGCAGGAAGATCCAAAAACTAAATTATAAATTTACATGAATATAACAGCAGAATTTATTAAAAGACCTATTTTTACAGTAGTGCTAAGTCTAATGATTCTAGCGCTTGGCACAGTTTCTTTTTTTAAACTTGAATTAAGAGGTACTCCTAATATTGCCCCGCCCATAATTATGGTAGATGCGTCATATGCCGGCGCAGATGCATCTTACATGGAATCTGAAATAGTAAAGAGGCTTGAGGAAGTGCTAAAAACTACTAAAAATCTTGATATAATGACTTCCAGAAGCTCTACAGGTTCTGCGAGTATATTTCTTACCTTCAAGTTAGATGCGGATATAGATGTAGGATTAAGTGATGTTAGATCTAAGATTTCAAGTATATCTAATTTTTTTCCAAGTGATATGACAATACCTTCTGCGCAAAAATTAGACCTCGATGGTTGGCCCTCTATTTGGATTAGTATAAATAGCGACAGGCATAACGATTTAATGCTAACAAAAATTACTCAGAATCAAATTCAGGATATACTAGAAAAACTACCTTCAGTAGGACAGTCCATTCTCTATGGTGGTAAATTTTATACTATGAAAATAGAGCCATATGAGGCCAAATTATTGCAACATAAGATATCCTTGCCAGAGATAGAGCAAGCAATATTATCTCAAAATAAAGCTTTTCCCGCCGGAGTAATTAAATCCGATGTAGTTAAATATGATGTGAGGCTTGACGCAACCCTGAAAACTCCAGAAGATTTTAGGCAAATAATAATAAAGAAATATCCGGATGGTACATTAATAAAACTTAATGATATAGCCAGGGTTGGGCTAGAGAGCCAAGAAGAAGATGTAATTTTAAGATATAATGGCAAGAGGGCAATAGCGCTTGGCCTGATCAAGCAATCTACTGCAAATGTAATAGAGCTCTCGCAAGAAGTAAAACTAGAGTTAGAAAAAATCAAAAAAAACTTGCCCGCAGGAATAACGATTTCAGTAGCGGTAGACCAATCTATTGCTCTTAAAGAGTCTATTAATGATGTATTTTTTTCAATATTTGAAGCTATAGCGCTAGTGGGAGTAGTTACATATCTATTCCTAGGTTCTGTAAAAATTACCATTATACCTTTAGTAACAATTCCTATTTCATTGATAGGCACTTTCTCTGCCATGCATTTATGCGGCTTTTCAATTAATAGCTTTTCTCTTCTTGCTATGTTACTTGCTATTGGTCTAGTAGTGGATGATGCAATGGTTATGATGGAAAATATATTTAGACATAAAACAGAGCTAAAGAAAAATGTTATACGCGCATCTGCCGAAGGCTCTTACGAAATAAGTTTTGCTATAATCGCTATGACTCTGACTCTCGCCAGCGTATTTTTACCCATAGGTTTTCTCGAAGGATTTCTTGGTAAAATTTTTATAGAATTTGCTTGGACTTTAGCCTTTAGCGTATTATTTTCCGGATTTGTGGCTCTAACCCTTACGCCTGTTATGTGTAGTAAATTAATAGAAGCACATGAGGGCCAGAAGCAAGGCCTATTACTTCAGTTTGATCTATTATTTTCATCTTGCCAAAATCTTTATATTAATATACTACATAAAGTACTTAATCATAAAAGGAGATTTTTTGGATTATGCGTTTTATCTATTTTGTTACTTATTGGAGGCTTTTATTTTACGCATAAAACTTTTGTTCCTGAAGAAGATCAGGCATTTTTAAAGGTAAATTTTACTGGACCTGAGGGCGCAAGTCTTCTAGAGACTGAAAAAACAGTGGTAGAAGCCGAAAAGATTATGTCCGGCGATAAAGATATATTAGGGTTTTTTATTGCTATAGGTTCTGGGGGGAGTGAAAATGCAATGGGTTTTGTGCCTTTATTAGATTGGGGCGAAAGAAAAAGATCTCAGCGCACTATTGTGCAAGAGCTTAACTCTAAATTTCAGGATATTCCAGGCATGACAATATTTGCAATGAATCCATCTTCCTTCGGATTTGGAGGCTCTGGTTATGATGTAGAATTTCATATTTTAAGTTCTTTGGAATATCCTGATTTAGATATTTTAAGTAAAGCATTTATCTACCACATGGAAGATTCTAAATTTTTTACAGACATAGATCGAGATTTTAAGGCTTCTACTCCTACTATAGATATCTTAATTAATAAAGATAAAACTTATATGTATGATGCATCAATTGATTCTATAGGTACTACTATACAATATTTAATTACCGGAAAAGTAATAGGAGATTTTATGATGACGGGGGATATTTATAAAGTATTTCTTCAAGCAAGTCCGAATCTTAGAAACCATCCCGATAGTCTGAATTCTATTTTAATAAGAACAAAGAACCAGGATTATATACCGCTTGCCTCTATTGCAAGCCTAGAGGAGAAAATATCTGTTAAAACTTATAATCACTATAATACTCAGAGATCTATATCTATTAGCGCAAATTTAAGCAAGGGTATAGACTTAAGCAGCGCCAAAAACAAATTAGAGGAAATATCTAGGTCAGTTGTAGATAAAAATAATAGTAAAATAGAATATGATGGAAGCATAAAACAGATGGAAGAGTCTCATTCTGGTATATTATTTACGTTTGCTCTTGCGCTGATATTTATTTATTTGGTACTTGCTGCTCAGTTTGAAAGTTTTCTGGATGCGCTTCTTATTTTAATTACTGTGCCATTTTCAATTACTGGGGGAGTTCTTGCTTTATATTTATCTGGCAGTACGATAAATATGTATAGTAATATAGGATTTGCGACTTTAATTGGGCTTGTAACTAAGAATGCAATTATGATTATAGAATTTGCTAATCATATTTACGAAAGCGACTATGCAAACGAGAGTAAGCAAGAGAATAAAATGACCATTTTGGATGCCGTAATTAAGTCTGCATATTTACGCTTTAGACCAATAATGATGACAAGTATTGCAACGATATCCGGAGCTATTCCTCTAGTACTTGCGAGCGGGGCAGGGGCTGCTGCGCGTAATTCTATAGGACTTGTAATTACTGGAGGTATGTTAGTAGGTACTTTATTTACGATTTTTGTAATTCCCGTTGTATATGCTTCGGTTAAATGTAGGACTCCCAAATAAGGAAAGGTATCACGAAAGTCCTAAGGCGAGTCTAAATGATCCAGTAGTATTGTATTGCTGAATTGCTCAAGGTTTGGTCTTGCAATGAAAGTAACCTATCATTAAAAATCTACCCGATAGATTTGGCGGCGCGTTTTCTTTGATTCGGATCAAGATGCGCTTTTCTTAGTCTAATATTAAGAGGCGTTACTTCAACTCTTTCATCATCTTGTATGTAAGATATAGCCTGTTCAAGGCTCATCAACACGGGAGGGGTTAGTTTTACTGCCTCATCTTTACCAGATGCCCGCACGTTCGATAATTGTTTACCTTTTAACGGATTAACTTCTAAATCATTATCCCTGTTATGTTCTCCAATAATCATGCCTTGGTATATTTTTTCTCCGGGCTTAATAAATAATTTCCCCCTTTCTTCTATATTCCAAAGTGCATATGCAACTGCAGTACCCTGTTCCGTTGAGATTAATACTCCATTTCTTCTACCTTCTATTGGGCCTTTATAATCATCATATTTTAGATATACTCTATTCATTACTCCCGTGCCCCTTGTATCGCTTAAGAACTGACCATGATAGCCAATTAAGCCTCTAGAAGGTGCGTGAAAAATTATACGCGTTTTGCCGCCTCCTGAAGGACGCATATCCACCATTTCTGCTTTTCTTAGGCTCATGGTTTCTACAACGGTGCCTACAAAATCATCGTCAACATCTATCATTACTTCTTCTATAGGCTCTTGCCTTTTTCCAGATTCTTCTTTGTAAAGCACTCTTGGTCTACTTATAGATAATTCGAAGCCCTCTCGTCTCATTGTTTCGATTAAAACTCCGAGTTGAAGCTCTCCTCTTCCTGCGACTTCAAATGCATCATTATCTTTAGAAGGAGAAATTTTAATAGCAACATTACTTTCTACTTCTCTATCTAGCCTTTCTCTTAATAGTGGAGAGGTGAGCTTAGTGCCTTCTGTGCCTGCTAGAGGGGAGTCGTTAATAGAAAATGTCATAGATAGAGTAGGGGGGTCTATCGGAAGAGATGGAATAGGTTCCGAAATTTCTGGCGCGCATATAGTATCTGCTACTGTCGCATTTTGGATTCCTGCTATAGCAATTATATCTCCTGCAACTGCTTCTTCAATTGGAACTCTTTCAAGTCCTCTGAATGACAAAAGCTTAGTTATTCTGCCATTTTCTAGAACCTTACCTTCTCTATTTAAAACCTTAATTGGTTGGTTAATTTTAACTACACCATTGTAAATTCTACCAGTTAATATTCTACCTAAAAATGTATTATATTCTTTAGTAGTAACAAGCATAGAAAATGGCTGGGCCTGGTCTCCCGTTGGAGTTTCTACGTGCCTTAAGATTAAATTAAATAAAGGCGTTAGATCTACTCTTTCTTCTTCTAGAGTATTTGCCGCCCATCCTGATCTTCCTGAAGCATAAATAATAGGGAAGTCTAGCTGAGCATCGGTTGCATCTAATGCCATGAATAATTCGAATACTTCGTCTAATACTTCAGAGATTCTTGCATCTTGCCTATCTACTTTATTAATTACTACTATCGGTTTTAAGCCTAATTTCAATGCTTTAGAAAGAACAAATTTAGTTTGTGGCATAGCGCCTTCAGAGGCATCTACTAACAAGACAACGCCATCAACCATACTAAGTATACGCTCTACTTCTCCGCCAAAATCAGCATGGCCCGGTGTGTCTATTATATTAATACGAGTATTTTCCCAAATAACAGATGTACATTTTGCAAGTATCGTAATACCTCTTTCTTTTTCAAGGTCGTTAGAGTCCATAGCTCTTTCGGATACTACTTGATTATCCCTGAAAGTACCGCTTTGCTTTAACATAGCATCTACTAGAGTGGTTTTTCCGTGGTCAACGTGCGCAATAATTGCTACATTTCTTAAATCTGACATTTTAAACTTAATCTTTTTTAGCTGAGATTATATACTACTTTTCTTATTTGTGAAGAATTTATCATATAAAAATCAATATTAATTGGTGTTATTGTTTATATAATACCATTCGCAAGAATAAAATTAGACTACCGAATTTTAGGGTAGCCTTGCCCAAGTGTATATAAATACTCGCGTAAGGCCAGATCCGCTAAATTCATTTGGATCATTTAAAATTTAAAAATGGGATTTTATATAATCTACAAATTGAGATATTTGTGTACCTTTAGACCCTTTTATTAAGACTGAGCAATCTTCTTCTGAAATATTTTTGAAAATATGGCGAAATACATCATTTTCAATATCTGCAAAATATATAGAACTTATTTCATTTTTTAATTCTTGATGTAAATAATGCATCATTTCTCCTATACAATATATAGTAGACGCTCCTGAATCTATTACATTATGTTTTAAATTTACATGCATTGATGCAGAATCTTGGCCAAGTTCTAGCATATCTGCAAGTATTAGTATTTTTTTGCCTTTTACATCAGTAAAAGTCTTAAGTGAAGCCTTTACTGAGTCTGGGTTTGCGTTATATGAGTCGTCTATTACAAATATTTTTTTTCCGTTAATATGTTTGTAAAAACTTTGCCCTCTGCCAGATGGAGCAAAGATATTAGAGATATGATTGGCAGCTTTTTGTATATCTAGCCCAAGTAACTTAATTAACAGTAAAGGCGCGCATAAATTTACGGATTGATGCGCACCAAAAACATTAGATATAGTTTTGATTTTAGTGCCCATAATATTATATTCTACAGAAGCTTGACCAGCGTCTATTTCAAAATTTTCTAGCACGCAATCAGCTTTAGAATCTTTTGCGATAGTATATATTTCTATTCCAAATGTTTTTGCAATTTGTTTTTGAAGTTCAAAGTATTGAGTATCTGCGTTAATTATCCCAATTTTTGGCCCTTCCATATTTTCAAAAATCTCGCATTTTGCTCTACATATATTTTCAACACTACCGAGACTCTCTAAGTGAGCAGTACCTATATTGGTTATAATTGCATAATTAGGACGAGCCAATTTAGTAAGCTCTCTGATTTCGGATAAATTACTCATACCTATTTCTAGAGAGATAAATTCAGAATCATTAGGTATTGATGCAAGGGTAAGTGGCACTCCTATAAAATTATTAAAAGTTCCTCTGTTTGCAAAAGATTTAGCATATAAAGATAGTAAAAAATTAGTAGCTTCTTTTGTAGATGTTTTGCCGCAACTTCCTGTTATAGCTATTATGTTTTCAGCTCTTTCTCTTTTGTAAATTGCCATTTTCCTAAGGGCCATTTCTGGATCTTGTACGTATATAACTTTTTGGCTTTCTACTGCTATATGTTTATCTGTAATAACGGCACCGGCGCCTCTCTCAAGGGCGTCTAAAGCAAATTCGCTACCATTTCGCGCGCCACTAGAAAGAGTAACAAAAATATCCCCCCGGTTTATATCAAGAGAATTAAATTCTACTTTTCCTGCAGATATACTTGGTAAAATATCCATTTTTAGAGCCCGCGAGAGCTGTTCAGTTGTCCATGCTAATTCAGACAAAATTCTATAATCCTTTTTGTTCTACTATTTTTTTCTTAATGGATGCTATAGCCTTCGCAGGATTTAGACCCTTCGGACATGTTTTAGCACAATTCATAATAGTATGGCAACGATAAAGTTTAAATGGATCTTCTAAATCATTCAATCTTTCGCCAGTATGGTCGTCTCTTGAGTCTTCTATCCATCTATTTGCCTGCAAAAGAGCGGCAGGACCTAGATATTTATCTCCATTCCACCAATAGCTTGGGCATGATGTAGAACAACAAGCGCATAATATACATTCGTATAAACCATCAAGTTTTGCTCTATCTTCTGGAGACTGAAGTCTTTCTTTATCTTGTTCTATATGGTCATCAGCTTTTAACCATGGCTGGATTGATTCATATTGAGCGTAAAAATGGTTTAGATCTGGAACCAAATCTTTTACTACTTTCATGTGTGGTAGTGGATAAATTTTTATATCCCCGCGTACCTCTTCTATTGGCTTTGTGCAAGCAAGTGTATTTGTTCCGTCGATATTCATAGCGCAGCTTCCGCAAATACCTTCTCTGCAAGATCTTCTAAATGTTAGAGTAGAATCTATCTCATTTTTTATTTTTAGCAATGCATCCAGCACCATAGGGCCGCAAGTAGCAAGATCTATCTTATAAGTATCTATAGAGGGGTTTTCTCCCGAATCCGGATTATATCTATAAATTTTAAGATTCTTAGATTTCTTAAGCTTACCTTCTTGTGTATATTCTTTTCCATTTTTAACTACGGAATTTGGTGGAAGTCTAAACTCTGCCATTGTATTACCTTTTAATATACTCTTTTCTTAGGTGGAACTGCTTCTACTTCATCTGTTAATGTAGTAAGTATAACATCTTTATAATCGATAGATACTTTGCCTTTTTCATTAATAGTTGTAAGCGAGTGTTTCATCCAACTTTTATCATCTCTTTCTTTATAATCTTCTCTTGCATGAGCGCCTCTACTTTCTTTCCGATTTTCTGCTGCATGAACTGTAACAACAGCTTGGGATAGTAAATTATCAAGCTCTAGAGCTTCTACTAAGTCGCTATTCCAAATCATAGATTTATCACTTACTTGAATATCTTCGTATTTTTTTCTTGCAGAATCTATAAGAACCTTACCTTGTTGCAGTGTTTCTTCAGTTCTAAATACTGCTGCATGATTTTGCATAATTTTTTGCATTTCTAGTCTTAATGTAGCAACTCTTAGAGGGCCGCTAGCATTTCTTATTTTATCGAATCTACTTAAAATTTTATCGATAGAATTTTTATTTGGTTTTTTATGAGTTTTTTCTTCTTTGAGTAATTCTTTGGCCTTAATACTTGCAGCTCTGCCAAATACTACTAAATCTAATAAAGAATTAGAACCTAGTCTGTTAGCGCCGTGTACAGAGACGCAAGCAGCCTCTCCAATCGCCATTAAACCACGAACTATTGTATTTTTATTTTTCCCATTAGGAACTACAACTTCACCGTGGAAATTAGTAGGTATGCCCCCCATATTATAATGTACTGTGGGAAGCACTGGTATAGGCTCTTTAGTTACATCTACCCCTGCAAAAATTTTTGCAGTTTCAGAAATGCCTGGGAGTCTTTTATGTAATATTTCTGGCTCTAAATGATTTAAGTGCAAATAAATATGGTCTTTATTAGGCCCAACTCCTCTACCTTCTCTTATTTCAATCGTCATAGCTCTTGAAACTACGTCCCTAGAAGCTAAGTCTTTTGCGTGAGGCGCATATCTCTCCATAAATCTTTCGCCTTCAGAATTTATTAAATATCCCCCTTCTCCTCTACATCCTTCCGTCATTAAACATCCTGCCCCGTAAATTCCAGTAGGGTGAAATTGCACGAATTCCATATCTTCTAATGGAATACCTGCTCTAAGGGCCATTCCTCCGCCATCTCCCGTGCAAGTATGAGCGGATGTTGCTGAGAAATAGGCTCTGCCATAGCCGCCTGTAGCAAGTACAACTATATGAGATTTAAATAGATGAAGGGTGCCATCATCAAGATTCCAAGCTACAACCCCAGTTACTGCGCCAGATTCGTCAGTTACTAAATCTATTGCAAAATATTCTATAAAAAACTGAGCTTTATGTTTTAGCGCTTGTTGATATAGGGTGTGTAAAATAGCGTGCCCAGTTCTATCTGCAGCAGCGCATGTTCTTTGTGCTGCTGGACCTTCTCCATATTCAGTTGTCATTCCCCCAAATGGCCTTTGGTAAATTTTACCTTCAGAAGTTCTAGAAAAAGGTACGCCGTAATGTTCTAGCTCTATTACTGCCTTAGCCGCATTTTTGCACATATATTCTATTGAATCCTGATCTCCAAGCCAGTCGGACCCTTTTATTGTATCGTACATATGCCAGCGCCAATCATCAGGACCCATATTGCCAAGTGCTGCGCTAATACCGCCCTGAGCTGCTACTGTATGGCTTCGTGTAGGAAATAATTTAGTTACGCATGCAGTTTTAAGACCTGCTTCTGCCATTCCGAAAGTAGCCCTAAGACCCGCACCTCCTGCACCTACTACTACAACATCATATTCATGTTCAATTAATTTATATTCATTCATTGTTACTTACCCTTTTCTTAGAACAAAATACATAACAGCAAAGGTAAGAAAAAATATTGTTGTTGCTGTAAAAATTTTAAGCCCCACTATAAGTATTTTTCTAATGCAAATAGAGTTTATATAGTCTTCTATAACTACCTGCATACCAAGTGCTGAATGATATAATGCAGAAATCATCAATAATAACAAGCAAGACGAGTTATAAGGTAGTATTAAAGATTGCAAAATTTCTTCTTTACTCATTCTGGAAATCGATATTACATAGTAAATTCCCCAAAGAAAAAGGGGTATAAGCATTACCGCGCTTATTCTTTGCATTATCCAATGGTGACTTCCATGCCCACTTGAGCCAAGATTTTTAGCTCTAGAAATTTCGCTTCTTAGAGAGAGGCTTGTTTTCATATAATCATACTCCATAAACTGATTGTGGATAAAATAGCAATAATAACTACAAGCCATCCGGTAAGATGTAATTCTTGTAAGGAAAATCCTAGCCCCATATCCCAGCCTAAATGCCTTATACCGTTAAAAAAATGATAAAATCCGCAAAAGGAGATAGCCTTAAGCGCTAGCAAAAAAACCCATGAATTCATAAAACTGACTATACACTCGCATTCGCCGTAATATACAAAGCTAATAAACCACCAAGATAATAAAGAGAGCGAGAAAAATAAACCAACACCTGTTATTCTGTGGGAGATAGATAAAACAGAGCTAATTTGAGGTTTGTATATAGTTAAATGCGGAGAAGTTGGTCTTTCTTTGATATTAACAGGCATAATATTTTTAGTTCCTTCTTTGATACATCTATTAGTATTTTAAATATACTAAAATTCCAATTTTACATTACTGATATTAGCATTTTCAATAGCAAATTCAAGGATTTATATGTGGCCCTATCAAAAGATATGTATAATAGGATTTTTAAGTCACTATGGTATGTTTGCCTAAATTTTTGGGGAAATAAGAATTTATGTAAAAAGTAATATATTAGTGATATATCTTATTTGTTAGTTTCGAGATTGTAAATAGGACAAGATACTATTTTGCTTTTAATGCTATGTATAAGGACGAACTCCACTATTTCTTCTCTGCTCTCTTTGACGAGATCCAATTACCTCTGCATAATTTATATTTTTCAGATTTGATAGAGCTTTTATCTTATTGCATACCTTAGAAGTTTGAGTTTTATAATTCCTACCACGAAAATATTGTATAGATTTTTCAATATATTCATTTAAATTACTCAGCCAATTTTTTAAAGCCCGAAAAGAAAATTTTTTCCTGTTTTCTTCTTTTAAGTCCTGGCCTGCCTTTGTCTGAATTTTATTTAATGCATCAGTTATATCAGCACTTTCTTTTGCTTTTTGCTTTAGCTCATCCACTAGGACTTGGTATGCAATAATATCTTTCGTATCTTGGAAGTTTTTTAGTTCTTCTACGAACAATTCCACTTTAACAACTACCTCGTTTTTTGCCAGATTTTCTGATAGGGATTCATAAATAGCATGAGCATGAGGTTTTTCTTTTATGTCAGTTTTACTCATAAATAGTTACATTTTAGTTATACTAATTATATCCTACTAGTATACTGAAAAATTTTATATAATTAATCTAATTTTAAATAGGAATTTATATAAAATGTAATATATTATCTACATTGCGGCAGTAGAAATAATTATCTCATTCACTAGTAGGAATCGCATTTTGATTTCTACCTAATGAGTCGGAATTTAGCAAAATAATAACTACTCTAGAGTTTTTTGGGGAATTAGGATCATTTGCATCAAAAGGATCTGTACTTGCCCTTCCTATTAAACGTAATACCTGATCTTGCTTGATTCTTTGTGCAAAAAATTTTCTTATAGCATCCGCTCTTTCAATAGACAAAGTCCATTCGTCCGGGCCGTGGAGGGTAGTATCATTTGTTTGGCTAGTATGTCCTGATATAGAAATATAGTTGGGTACAGATTTGATTAAATCTGTAACCATGAATAAAAATTTAGACATAAAAGGTTGTATCTCGCTTGAGCCTGGTTTAAAAACTGATCTATTATGGGAATCTATTAATTGAATTCTTACTCCTTCGGGAACTCTATCTATAATTACATTTTCACTTAAACTAGTTGACTCTGCTTCTCCTGACATACTCTTTGATAAATCATTCATTACAGTTACCAATTTTGTAGCATCCGAGTCAACTACTAATGTTTCGTTGTCCTTTTTTTTGGTATCTCCGGTTGTGCCTTTAGAATTTCCAGATGAGCTTATATTTACACGCTGAGACTTAGAAGCAGCAGTTGATGATTCTCCTGAGTAAGAGCGCATATCCCTTATACCTGATTCTGGTGTAAAATACTCCGCAATACCTTTTAGCTTTTCTTGCGATACGGAACTAATTAGCCACATTAGTAAGAAAAAAGCCATCATAGCGGTTACGAAATCCGCATATGCAACCTTCCAAGCCCCTCCATGGTGGCCGCCATGAACTTTTTTGATTTTTTTTATGATAATAATATTCTTGCCACTTGACTGAGAGCTTGAGACGCCAGATTCTCCCGGTGTTTCCTTTGACATATTAACCTTCTTTTACGTTGTTGATAAATTTATCTGCTTCATAAAAATCTGGCCTTTGATGTTCTGGGATATTTTTTCTCATGAATTCTATACATACTACTGGTGCATTTCCATGAGCGTAACTTAATATACCTGCTTTAATAGTCATAATAAACATAGTTTTCTGAGATCCGTAATTGTTCAGATAATTACTGACAGGCGCAAATAAACCATAAGAAAATAATACTCCCGTAAAAGTTCCAACAAGAGCTGCTCCAATTAATTTACCCAAAACTGCCGGTGGCTCTGAAATACTTCCCATCGTAATTATTACTCCAAGTACCGCAGCAACTATTCCAAGTGCAGGAAGAGCATCGGCCAAGGCTCCTACTACTTTACCCGGGCTACCAGCTTCATGTTCATATATTTCTACATCTCTGTCTAATAACGACTCTAATTGATGAGTTTCTATT
>JANRMA010000008.1:0-9105 GCA_033762035.1 Rickettsiaceae bacterium | reverse complement strand
TTCTATCTTCAGTAGCGCATGAGCATACAATAAATGCTAAAATTATAATCAGGAATTTATTTATCATATTTTATTCTCGTGTTTATATTCTATTAATTCATGATGAAGTTGCTTTATAAGCCCTAGAGAATCCTCTTCTTTGCAAAAAATAGTAAATTTAATCTCGGAGTTAGAAGTTGATAAAATGTTTTTATTTCCGTTTTTTAAAATTTTTAATATTTTTGTAACTATATTTAAATCATTCCTAATGCATGCGCCCACAACTGTAATAGAACTTACATCAATATCTTGCGTATAGCACAGATTCATTATATTTAAAATAGAAATCACTCCATCTACTTGCTCTTCTGAAATAACAAGCTTTAGGCCGTAACTATCATTTATTTCAAAATAAATAATAGTTATATTTCTAGAATTTAAATTAGAAAATAATTCTATTATATTGTAAATATCTGGAACCCTTATAAAAACTAAATTTTTTTGATAAGAAATACCGGTAATTTTTTTTGTTTCATTTACTTGATTCATAATTATGGTCCCCGATTTATTAGTAAAGCTTGAAAAAATTCTTAAAGGGATTTGATACCTCATACATATTTCTACACATCTAGGATGTAGCACTTTAGCCCCGCTACCAGCAAGCTCTAAAACTTCTTCGAAACTTATGCAAGGAATGATTGCGGCTTTATCTGATAGTCTTGGATCTAATGTATATATACCTTCTACATCAGTATAAATATCGCAACTATCTGCATTAAGAGCTGCGGCTACAAAAGATGCTGTAGTGTCAGAACCTCCCCTACCTATGGTAGATATTCTACCTTCGTTACTTATTGCCTGAAATCCAGTAATTATAGGTATAATATCTTTATTAATATATTCTTTAATAATATTTGCTTCAAATTTCACAATTTTAGCATTATTATAACTATTGTCAGAAAAAATACCAATCTGCCACGCCCCAAGAGCAATAGACTTAAGACCAGACTCCATTAATGCAATGCTTAATAGGCTTGCAGAGAGAGTCTCGCCAGTAGAAAGTGCATTATCTATTTCTGCAGCCTTTTCTAAAGTTTTGGTTTTTACAAGATCCGTACATAAGCTTAAGATATTATTTGTACTACCCGCCATTGCAGAAACTACAATAGCTAAAGTGTTCCCTTGTTGCTTTATCTGATGAATAAGACTTGCTACATGCTTTATTCTTTCTATGTTTCCCAGAGAGGTTCCTCCGAATTTCAAAACTAACAACGGCATTTATCTTTATTCTTTGTTTTTTGTATAAATTAGTATATTTATATAATTTGGCGGTTTGTAAGAGTAGTTTCTCATCCTACATTAACGCCCTATATTACTTCAATTGAAAAATATATTTTTAAGTTAAAATGTCTGTAATTCAACAAGAAATAAAAAAATTTACATCGCTCGCAAGTAAATGGTGGTCGGATGAATTCAGCCCCTTTCTTATGTTACATTATATAAATCCGGTAAGGCTTAGATATATAACAAAGCAAATAAAATGTCATTATAAATTAGAGAATGCAGCAGATTATTCTCATCTTCGTATATTAGATGTTGGTTGCGGAGGTGGTTTATGCTCAATTCCGCTTGCACGGCTAGGCGCAAAAGTAAAAGGAATAGATGCAGGCAAAGAAAATATAGAAGCCGCAAAAACACAAGCAAATATCAAGGGCATAAGCGCGGAATTTTCTACAGAATTACTAGAAGATACAATAGGAGAATATGATGTGATTATTTGCCTTGAAGTCTTAGAGCATGTAGAAAGTTTTCAGGATTTTTTTAAAGAATTTGCAAGGCTATTAAAACCAGGTGGTTTACTTATTATCTCAACTATCAATAGGACAATTAAATCTAAATTACTTGCCATTTATGTGGCCGAATATATAGCAGGACTTCTTCCAAAAGGAACCCATAAATGGGATAAATTTATAAAAGCTTCAGAAATAGTGATGGCGGGAAGTAATAATAATCTACAGTGCTTTGATATTTCCGGAATCAGTTTTAACCTACTAGAAAAGGATTGGAATATTTCTAAAGATATTAGCGTAAATTATATTGCATCTTTTAAAGCTCTACCCTTTTAGCATGGTCGGTTGATTAGGGCTTGCCTAAAACGCTAAGGAGCGCAACTAAACGAGTGGCAATTAGACTTGCGCTTTCTTTATACCCCTTCGGAATCTTCATAATAACATTATAAAGCATTTATATTAAAGACAAAAATACCATACTATATAAATATTTGCTTTTTAAAATTAAATAGTAATTTATAATTACTTCAATAAACTATATACTTAAAGTAAGTGTATATACATTATACATGATTTTTAACTAATAAAATAGATAAAATTATGTCAAAAAATAGACAGATGAGCGATGAGCAGATAAATAACTTAAACACGATTCTTTACGAAGATAATGACGGCGCTATTTCCTATAAAATTATTATGCAAGGACCAGAAGCTATTGCGCAGGCAATATTAGTACATCCTCTTACTAGCGAAGTCTTTAATGAAGACGACAAAACCTTGCTAGAAAATTATTGCGCCGCTCATTTAGATAATATAATTGAAACAAGAAGCAATTTAATCAGGGAAAATATACAAACAAATCGCGGCATGTACTCAGGAAGTGAGCTTAGATATTTGGCTCAAAAAAGATTAGGCGATAATGATACATTCGATATGCTAGAGGTTCGCGTATTACCAACCTTAATAGATAACATGAAGGATCAGATTAATCGCAGCAAGCCTATATATATAGCTCTTAACTATAATAATAAACATTGGGTTACTATGGCTATTGTTCCTGTAAAAAAGTCTAATATCCTTAGAGTGATTGGGCAAGACTCCTTAGGCTCATCATTACAAGATCAGAAATTTTTTGTAGATACAATCCCTTACACTATCGGGCAAGTTATTACTGAAGCTCTAGAAAACCCAAATAATAGAATTGAATTCATTGATCTTCGAGCTCTTGTACAAGACGACCAGAATCAATGCGTAAATTCTTGCGGCGCATTTACGATAAGAGCCTTAGAGATTATAAAAAATAATCAAGCAATTATATCTAGTCCAAGACAGCAACCAGAACAACTTCAAGAGCTTTTGCGTCAACAGATTATCGAGCATGATAGGGACCACAATACCCCAACAAACTCTTATAGAATGCAGGATGCAGCACAACTATTGGGCAATGGTAAAAGTAACCCTGTAAATAATACCCCCCCGGCAGAGCCATTACTACAAGATCCAGATAGAGACAACACTCTTCTTACAATAGCAAACGATATACCTATGTATATTTTGCGCATTAATAATCAAGAGCAATTAATCAATGAAGTAAGGCGCCATAGATTTTTTGATTCTAGCATTCAAGACCAAGAGATAATAGATTGTTATAAGAAAAATATAAATATAATTTTAGACAATAGAAGGGGCATGATAGAGGGAATAAAAAAAGAGGGCACAGATTATCCAGCCAGCTTAGCTATTGATATTGCTGCAATGTACTTGGGCGATGAATTAGAAAATGTAAATCTTAAGTCAATTGATTTAGTAAACATACATCAAGAAATAGACAATCTAGATCCAAAGAAGCGAGCATATTTTATTGTTGAAGAAGGTCAAAGTAATGGGCATGCAGCAGCGCTAGCAATTATACCTACAAAAGATCCTAGCTCTGGAGATATAACAAAATTAAGAGTTATATATCAAAATTCTTTAGGCGGAGATTTAAACAATAAATATGCAAATAATACTAATGGAAACAGAGAAAAGGTAAAACAAATAATTTCTGAGAGTTTGCAAGCAAAAACAGGTCTAAATGCAAGAGATATAGAAATTGTAGAATTAAAAGTTGATGTACAAAATCAAAATCATACTCGGGGCGCATGCGTAGGATTTGCCGCAGATGCAATAGGTAGAATAGGTAGTATTCCGTATGCTACCCCTCAAAAACTAAAGAGCGCAATAGGTGAATGGCCACTTGTTAGGCAAAATCATATAAATACGCTAGAAAGTCTATTGTCAAATATACCTAGAATTAATGGAGCTCCTAAGCCACCCCCAAGAGAAGGACAAGAATGGGTACAAAATCCTGATGGTACTTGGGGGGCAGCAGTTAATACACGTGCAAATGGGGCGGGAGGTAAAAGACGTGACTCATCATACCCTGAATCCAAGTATCAGGGTGATACTAGAGGCAATACTTCCAATCAAGGAGCTGGCGGCGGAGGTATAAGCAATCCATCAAATGAATCCAAGTATCAGGATGATACTAGAGGCAATACTTCCAATCAAGGAGCTGGCGGCGGAGGTATAAGCAATCCATCAAATACATCATTTGCTAAAAATGAAAAATCTCGAAGAAATACTTCAGAAAAAGGTGTGTGGCCAGCTATACGCGAGGAGATAAATAATAATCCCATTATATCTGAAAATTACAAATACGAGGTATATGCAAAATTGCGCAAGTATATAGACCAAGATTTATCAAATTCAACTGGTTCATCTAAAGCAGGTCAATTCATAGCAGAAGTAGGGAGGTTGCATCCTACAACTACACAAAAATCCTCACCTACAGTAGAAAGGGCAATGGAGGAATTATATACCAGAGTACTAGAGGGTTTTAAGAATCTGGAGAAAACAAATTCTAAAAGTCGTTAATAATATATTATGGAATTTATTATATAAAAAGGTAAAATTATGTCAAGAAATTCAATAGATTCCCACGCTTTTAATGATGAGGAATCTAATACCCTCTTAAATATGTTCGGGCTTATGCCATTAAAAACTCTTATACAAGAACCAGAGACTGTGGCAATTGCGCTTTTGTATAATGAAGAGCTTGCGACTCAGAGAAGAGGAACTTTTTTAGATAATAATAGTGCTAAAGAAGAATTATTTGTTAGAATAGTTGATTTTTTTACAAACCATAAGCAAGAAATTCTCCAAAATAAAAATGAGCATAATGCCTTAGTATATAATAACAGTAGATTATACGAGGAAGATCAGATCAGAGATCTTTTAGATTATAGGCTTCCAGAAGGCTCTCAAACTATTATTGCCAAACAAGATGAATTAGCAGATCGAATAAGCAATTTATTAAATTCTGAAAAGCCAATATATGCTGTTGTAAATGAGAGCGGTCACTTCACCGCTCTTGCTATTATCCCTGTAAAAAATGAGCCTAATAAGCTTAGAGTTATTTATCAAAATTCTGCATCAGATGTTGGTCTGGAATCAAGAGAGAATCTACAAAAAGCCACCCAGAGTGCATTAGAAGGAAAAACATTAGAAGTCATTAATATAGGCGCTGTTATACAGGATACGCGGCCTCAATGCGTAAATTCTTGCGGAGCTTTTGCAACAAAAGCCTTGGAAATTATAGAAACTAATCAAGATATTATATCTAATCCGGGATTTAGGTCAGGAGATCTTCAATCTATACTATCTAACAATATTATTATCGATTCAGAGCGTAACAATACAGAAGATAACTCTTACAGACAAAAGGATGCGCATACTCTTATACTTGCAACACAAAAGGATACTCTGATGCAGAGTTTCGATAATGCAATAAGCCACGATCATACAAGTGCTACATATCTTAATATAGGAGGCGGGCAATATAGACTAGATATGTTTATTACATCAGAATCTGAAATGGTAATTAGCTTAAAACAAGGTGATAACTTCATAGATTTAAATACTCAGGAGAACAAGGCTCTTAAGCAAGAATTAATGAAAGTGATGCCGCTACCAGAAGATTGCATAAAATGTTTATCTGCAAATGAGAAAATAGCAAAATCGCAAGATGAGATGCAAAGTATATTTCAAGACTATACTAATATAGACAAAAAGCAAACATGGACGCCCTATGTGGTAAAGCCAAGTAGACCTGGTCGCACACGCTGATCTCAAAATAAGAATTTTCTAAAGCTAAAAATATTCATATTGAACAAACCAGAAGCTGTGATATTATTACAAATAAAATCATATGAGTTTAAGGGCAACAAACTTAAGTAAAACCTACTACAACAAAAGAGTTGTTAGAGATATAACTATAGAAGTAAATAAAGGCGAAGTTGTAGCCTTACTAGGGCCAAATGGAGCCGGCAAAACTACTTGTTTTTCTATGATAGCAGGGCTTGTAAAAATTGATAGCGGGTTTTTATACATAGATGATACAGAAATCACTAATTTACCTATTTACAAAAGAGCTAAATATGGAATAGGATACCTGCCTCAGGAATCTTCTATTTTTAGAGGCATGAATGTTGAAGATAACATATATGCAATCTTAGAATTTGTAGAAAAAGATCAAGAAATAGCAAAAAAACGCTTGGAAGAATTGCTAGGGGATTTCAGTATCAGCCATTTGAAATATGTAGATTCTAACAATCTTTCCGGGGGAGAGCGAAGAAGAGTAGAAATAGCCCGTGCGTTTGCCATGAACCCTCAATTTATTTTATTAGATGAGCCTCTTGCAGGGATTGATCCTATTGCTATAGATGAGATAAAAAATCTTATAAAAAGCTTGAAGGAAAAGAAATTAGGAATATTAATAACAGATCATAATGTCAGAGAAACTTTAGGTATTATTGATCGAGGATATGTGATATATAATGGTCAGATTATTTTTAGCGGCAGCCCGAAGGAAATAATTAAATCAGATTTAGTCAAACAAGTATATCTTGGAGAAAATTTCTATATTCCTGCGGAATAATCTAAATCTTAGCAATAACAAATTATGTGATATAATCCAAAAAAATTTATGAGAATATAATGAACAAAGTAATAGAAGATATTTTAAGTAATTACCCATCTTGCAGCCCTGCAATTATAGGAAATTTATACAAAATACTAACTCATGGCAAATTAGCTGGTACTGGTAAATTAGTTATTTTACCTGTAGATCAAGGCTTTGAGCATGGCCCGGATAGAAGCTTTGCAAAAAATCCTCTATCTTACGACCCTGAATATCATATAAAAATTGCAATAGAAGCAGGGCTTAGTGCATATGCTGCACCTTTTGGGTTTCTTTCTGCTTGCAGGCCGTCTTTACTTGCGCAAATCCCTACAATATTAAAAATCAATAGTAATAATAGTTTATCGCCTGCTAGTAATGCTCCAGATCAAGCAATTACTTCATCTGTAAAAGATGCTCTTTATCTTGGATGCGCCGGCGTAGGTATAACTATATACCCTGGATCCAGTAACTGGCTAGAAATGCTCGAAGAAGCAAAAGAAATTATTAGAGAGGCGGCAGCTTGCGGACTTATTTCTGTTGTATGGTCTTATCCAAGAGGAGAGTCAATTTCTAAAGAAGGAGAATCTTCTGTAGATATATGCGCCTATGCTGCCCATATTGCAGCACTTATAGGAGCCCATATAATAAAAGTAAAACCTCCTACAAATTACATTGAACAAAAAGCTGCAAGAGAAATATTTGAGCAAGAAAAAATAAACATAGAAACCGTTGCATCTAGAGTGATGCATGTAAAAAAATCCTGCTTTTCTGGCAAAAGATTAGTATTATTCTCAGGCGGCGCATCTAAAGATAAAGGCGAATTATTGGAAGAAATAAAAGCGCTTAAAGAAGGAGGCGCAACTGGCTCCATAATAGGTAGAAACATATTCCAAAGACAAAGGGATGAGGCTTTGAGTTTATTAGAGGAAATCTGTAATATTTATACGTCATTATGATAGGAAAACTTAAGGGCATAGTAGACTCAGTTGCAACTGATAGTATAATACTAGATGTAAATGGTGTAGGCTATATGGTGTATGTTTCAGCCAATACTCTAAGAAATATACAAGAAGGAGGTAATATTAGCATTTTCGTTGAAACCTATGTAAGAGAAGAATTAATTCACCTATATGGTTTTCTGAATTTGGAAGAAAAAGATTGCTTTCTTAAGCTTAATTCTGTAAGCGGAGTGGGTACTAAACTTGCGCTTCTTATTCTCTCGCACTTAAAGCCAGGCGAAATAGTAGCTGCTATCTCTTCGCAAAATAAGCTTGCATTCAAGCAAATAAGCGGGGTTGGACCAAAACTTTCTGAACGTATAATTTTAGAACTAAAAGATAAAATATTCATGTCTAGCTTTATTCCTGCTTCCACTGGCAACAAACAAAATGAAGTGATGCAAGATGCGATTTCAGCGCTCAGCTCACTTGGTATCAATAAAATGGAAGCATATAGTAGAGTAAGTAAGATTATGTCCGAAAATAGTAATTTTACTATAGATGAAATAATTCGTGTTGCATTACAAAATAGATAAAGAAGTAAATATATGAGTAGTGAAATATTATCTCCAGAAGGTGCTATCTTAGAACATGGCTCTGCCCTAAGGCCTTCCCATCTTGATGAATTTATTGGTCAGACTAATATTAAATCTAACCTTAAGATTTTTATCTCAAGCGCTAAATCAAGAAAAGAGACCTTGGATCATACATTATTTTACGGCCCTCCGGGCCTTGGCAAGACAACACTTGCAAATATTATTGCTCTTGAGATGGGGGTAAATTTTAGATCTACATCAGGACCGGTACTATCTAAAGGGGCCGATCTTGCAGCTATTTTAACTAATTTACAAGAAGCAGATGTATTATTTATAGACGAAATACATAGGCTTACAATTAGCGTAGAAGAAATGCTATATTCTGCGATGGAGGATTTTAGCCTTGATATTATAATAGGAGAAGGCCCCTCTGCAAGAACTGTAAAAATCTCTCTACCTAGATTTACATTAGTAGGAGCAACTACAAGGCTTGGTCTATTAAGTAACCCTTTACGCGATAGATTTGGCATACCACTTCGACTAAGTTTCTACTCTACCGAAGAACTCCTTAAAGTAATAAAACGCGCAAGCAATATTCTAGGACTTGAAATAGACGAATCAGGTTGCAAGGAAATAGCAAAAAGAGCAAGGGGTACGCCTAGAATTGCATTAAGACTACTAAGAAGAGTGAGTGATTTTGCGATATACGACAAAATAAATATTATAAGCGCAGAAATAGCAGATAAATCCTTAAATTTGCTAGAAGTAGATAAAATGGGACTTGATAGTAATGATTATAG
>JANRMA010000007.1:0-13350 GCA_033762035.1 Rickettsiaceae bacterium | reverse complement strand
CAAAGCACAGAGAGTCATTCCCTCGAAGGTGGGAATCTAGAATAAATATCTCCTGGATCCCCTTTTTCAAGGGGATGACAAGGCGCAGAGCATTACCCGCGAAGGTGGGAATCCAGAATAAATATCTCCTGGATCCCCTTTTGCAAGGGGGTGACAAGAAGATTCATTTCCTTCGCCCCCTTTTACAAGGGGATGACAAGAAGAGTCATTTCCATGAAGGGGAAGTGGTATGCGGATTGATATTATTTCAGGGTATGCTGTTTGTTAGTTCTATACTCAATAAGATTGATACGAGCGCGATTTATATTTTCCTGATGCGGACTTGGTTCCGTGTATTCTGGAATATAAGCGTCGGCGTTTATTAAATGAGCAAGCATATCTTCTATTCCGTTGAACTCTTGAGGCGATTCAGGCACATAACCATTAATTATACTATCCAACAATGGTTCCGGAGACTGTTCTAGAGCAATAGAAATGGCTGTCAGGCCATGACGATTTATAGCATTGACATCAGCGCGAGCTTCTTCTATCAGAGCTTTAAATAGTATTGGATTAACGTGACGTACTGCAAAATGGAGAGGTGTATTGCCTTTATTATCTGCGGCATTTACATCAGCGCCCCATTTGATCAGAGTATTATAAACTGCTGCAAGATGTACAGGTTTTTGAGCATTTGCGTCAGCATCTGGACCTATAAGAGGTCCATAATTGCGACATGATAGAAAATTTAGAGGTGTATTGCCATCATTATTTTTAGCATTCACATCAGCGCCAGCTTCTATCAGAGCATTAAATACTGTTGCATCACCCACACCTGCTGCACTATGCATAGGTGTATTGCCTTCATTATCTGGGGCATTTACATCAGCGCCTAAACGTATAATAGCCTCTACTACAACTGTACAACCACAATATAACGCAAAATTTAGAAGTGTCCTGCCTTGACGATCTTGATTATTGACATCAGCGCCCTCTATTAATGCTAGTAACCTTTGAATATCCACAGCTGCTGCTGCTTCAAAAAATTGCTTGTTTCGGTCTTGTTGAATATTATTATTTTGCCCTACTACTTCTTCTTGAGTTATTGCTTCATCCTCTGTACTTAATGGCAAAAGGGCATCATTATTATTTAGGGCATTATTATTTATGGCATCATTATTTGGTGAATCATCCATATTACTTACTCAAATTTAATGTTACCATACAATTTACAGGAATCATGTAGATACTGTCAAGGAAATTTATTTGTAATTCTTTAAGGGACTGGCGTAACACCTCTAGATACGGCAATAAACAATTATTACCCGCAAAAAAAGAAGCGCTGACAAAGGTAGCTGCTTATGTGGATGAGAGATATAGGTCATGGAGACGTCCACTCATATCTCAACTCTCAAGGGTAATGCAGATATAGTATAATACCAATCTTATAATACCAATCTTCATTTTTAAATGATCCAAATGAATTTAGTGGATCTCGCTTTGTTGCTACCCATTAATATAGGCATGCGCTGCTTAGGCATAAAATTCATTTGTCTACTTTATTCTTACGAATGGTATAATAAACAATAGTTATGTAACAGGATCTAAAGTGACTAAGACGTTTAACCGATAGAAAGCTGTAGCTACCTTGATAGGTGCGGGGGCTGACATTCATGCAGGGCTTAGTATCACAAAATAGGATCAAATAAGGCTCGCTCGCGCGTAAGCCCAAGCTCATTGAAAATGTAGATCGTTTAAATTAAGAAAGAGAAGTGCGCGCTGCGCTGAGATAACATACAACTTCTACACAACCCCAGCTTTTATGAGATAGTCTTTGATTTGCATCAAATCGTGCCAAGTGGCTTTTTTTTGGCCTGGTTGTCTTAATAAATAAGCTGGGTGAAATATCGCTGTGCAATCTATCTCTACTTCAAGATATTGGTTAATATATTTGTAATAGTTGCTTCGAATTTTAGAAATCTGAAAATTACCACCAAGAAGACTAGAAACCGCTGTGGAGCCCACTAAAATAAGCAATTGAGGCTTAATTAATGCGATATGTTTTTCCACAAAAGGTTTGCAAATTTCTACTTCATATTGGGTCGGGGCCCTATTTGCTGGAGGGCGCCAAAATACTGTATTAGAAATATAGAGATTTTTCTCTCTAGAAAAACCTATTGAGGCAAATATATTATCAAGTAATTTACCACACTCACCGCAAAATGGAATACCTTCAGCATCTTCAGTAGCCCCAGGCGCCTCTCCTATCAACATTACTCTAGCCTCTCTTCTGCCATCGGCAAATACAGTTCTAGTGGACGCTTTTTTTAAATCGCATTCATTAAATTCGTTTACTATTTTTTGAAGTTCATCTAAATTTGAAGCTTTGTTAGCTAACATTCTTGCGTTGTTAATCCCTTTATCATTAATATCAAGTTTTATTTCTTTTATTCGGTAATTATCATCAGTAATATTCTTCAGGGTCGCTGTAGATGTTTTTGTTATTATATTTTTACTATCTAAATTATTTGTCTGCTTGCTAATTGATGCAATTTCTTGCGTTATAGTTTTTGGCGCAGACGCAATATTTACATCTTGTGTCTTGGTTTCTTGCGATGAATTAATGAATAAATCTTCAAGGCCCATGGCTTGCATCCATAAAGGATTTAATCTATAATAAGTAGACATTTTAAAACTATAATAAATGAATAGGCAAAGTTTTTCAGACTATAACATAAGAGAAAAAATAAGGCTAGATAAACTCTTAGCCATCTTATCTGGAATTTCTAGAAGCAAAATAGTGGAGCTCATAAAGCAGGGCTCAATTCTCGTGGAAAAATTAACATGCTTAGATCCTTCTAAAATTATTGAGCGGGAATGTTTAATAGAAATTTTAGGTGAAGTAATTAGAGAAGATGATAGTTCCATAAAGCCTAAAGAAATTGATATAGATGTAGTATATGAAGATAATGATTTAATAGTAATAAACAAACAGCCATATCTTACGGTGCATCCTGGTGCTGGAAACTATCAAGATACTTTGGTCAACGGACTACTTTATAGATATAAAAATCAATTATCGGATGTAAATGATGCAACAAGACCTGGCATAGTACATAGATTAGATAGAGAGACATCTGGCCTTATGGTGGTTGCAAAAAATAATATAGCTCATATAGAATTAAGTAGGCAAATAGCCTCTAAAGAAGCTAAAAGAAAGTATTTATGTTTAGTATGGGGCGTGCCCAAATTAACTAATGGCACAATCTCTACGCAGATAGGTAGGTGCGCCAAAGATAGAACTAAAATGACTATTTTGCAATATGGGGGGCGTGTATCTCAAACAGATTATAGCATAAAAGAAATTTTCGCTAATAGTTTATTTAGTTTAGTTGAAGCAACTCTTGCTACTGGCAGAACTCATCAAATTAGAGTACATATGAGTCATTTGGGTAATTCTGTAGTAGGAGATAAAGTATATGGAACTAATCAGAGGAAAACTAAATCTTTAGAATCCAGCGCACTCAGATCTGTAATAGAAAAAATAAATAGACAAGCGCTTCATGCATATTATTTAGGATTTACTCATCCTACAACAAAAGAATTTATAGAATTTACTACTGGCCTGCCAGATGATATGTTAAGTGCAATAAGTTATCTTAGAGACTATAAATAATACCAACCTTCATTTTTAAATGATCTCAATGAATATTGGTATTATTTGCATTTTCATAAATATATTTTCTATACTATTGTCACTTGAACTATACTAATATATAATTTTGCTTTTGTATAAGCTTAGTGTATGTGCTTTTAGTGTTACTTAATAGATTTATTTCTTGAGACATACACCAAAAATTATAAGACAAAGATCAAAAAATTAATAATCTAAACCAAAGCAAAGAGGAAAATATGCTAGAAATTAAGTTCATTGAAGACAATAATCTAAGTAAAGCCGTATATTTTATGGTCCTACAAGCTGAGGACGCAAAACATATAGAGCTAAATGAGATTGCAGTAACAATGGACGCCAAATATAATGGTATAATTACTAAATTTATTAATCAGAATGAAGGTTTTAAAGGCGAATTTGGTAAAATTAAGACAATTTCTACAACAGATGAAAATGATAATATAATTACCTTTTCTTTAGTAGGACTTGGCAAAGAGGATCTTGTTACAGATTCTACGCTGCAAGATATAGGCGGCTATATTTGCAAACATATTTCTGCAACTAATGCTAAGTCCGGATCTATTGTAAGCGACTCTACGCAATCTTTTAGCAAAGAAGTAATAGGGGCAAATATTGCTTTTGGGGCGGCTCTTGCATCTTACAACTTTGATAAATATAAAACAAAAAAGGATTCCAAAGAAGATAAAGGCGACTCTTTACTTAATATTCATGTTGAAAATAGCAAGCTTGCAGAGAAAGAATTTGAATATTATAAACATATTATAGACGGAGTATTTGCGGCAAGAGATGTAATTACTGAGCCTGGAAATGTTTTATATCCAGAAACTTATAGTAAAATTATAGAAGATAAGCTAACTCCCCTAGGTGCCGAAGTAGAAATAATTGGCGAATCTGAGATGAAGTCCCTAGGCATGAATGCTCTTATTGGGGTAGGACAGGGATCGGCTAAAGAGTCAAGGTTAGTAGTTATGAAATATATGGGATCTATCGAAGACGAAGCCCCTATTGTTTTAGTAGGTAAAGGAGTAACTTTTGACACAGGAGGAATATCTATTAAGCCTTCAAGAAATATGGGGGATATGAAGTACGATATGGCAGGGTCCGCTGCTGTATTTGGTACAATTCTTTCTGTGGCCTCTCGTAAGGATAAAGTAAATTTAGTAGGTATCGTAGGGCTAGTAGAAAATATGCCAGGAGGTAATTCTCAAAGACCTGGAGATGTAGTGACATCTATGTCCGGGAAGACAATTGAAATATTAGATACAGATGCCGAGGGAAGGCTTGTACTTGCTGACGCTTTATGGTATGGACAAGAAAAATTTAAACCAAAAATCATGATAGATCTTGCAACTCTTACGGGAGCTATTACTATTTCTCTAGCCTCTGTTTTTGCGGGTTTATTTTCAAATAATGATGAACTTGCAGATAAGCTGATTGAGGCGGGAAAAGAGTCTGGCGAGAGATTATGGCGCATGCCTTTAGATGAAGCTTATGACAAAATGATAGAATCTCCTATCGCAGATCTTGCAAATCTCGGCTCCCCTCCGGGACATGCTGGAAGTTCAACTGCCGCGCAGTTTCTTCAGCATTTTGTAAATAATGTGTCGTGGGCCCATCTTGATATAGCAAGTGTAGCTAATACCTCTAAAGATTTACCCACATCCCCTAAAGGAGCTACTGGTTTTGGGATAAAATTATTAAATAAATTAATAAGTAAATATTATGAGTGAAAAAACCGGACCTTATGTATTTGTCGTAGGCAATGAAAAAGGGGGCGCGGGTAAAACTACTTGTACAATGCACCTTATTGCGGGGCTACTGGATAAAGGTTATAAAGTTTCTTCGATAGATGTAGATTGTAGGCAAGGTTCTTTGTCTCGTTATATTGAAAATAGACGTAGATATAATGAGGAAAATCCGGATTATACGGTTCCTATGCCTACTCACTACTTACTAGCGGAGAGTAAATTAGACAGCCAAAAGGAAAAACAAGAGGAAGAAGCCACCATTTTTGAATCTATTATCAATAAAGCTAAAGAGGAGTCTGACTTTGTTGTAGTAGATACTCCTGGTACTTATACGTTTTTATCTTCTACCGCTCATTCTTATGCAGATACAGTAATTACTCCAATTAATGATAGTTTTGTAGATATAGATGTAATGGCAAAAATAGACCCCTCTACAATGAAGGTTGTAGGGCCTTCTATTTATAGTCAGATGATATGGGAGCAAAAAATGGCTAAGGCTCAAAGAGGTGGTGGATCCATAGATTGGGTTGTTATGCGTAATAGATTAGGATCTGTAGATGCAAAAAATAGACATAATGTAGCCAAGGTTTTAGATGAGCTTGCCAAAAGAGTTGCCTTTAGGCAAGCCCCTGGATTTGGGGAAAGGGTGATTTTTAGGGAATTATTCTTAACCGGCCTTACTCTATTAGACCTCAAAAAGAGCTCTTATTCTAAAAGTTTTAGTCTTTCTCATATAGCTGCAAAACAAGAACTACAGAACTTGTTCGGAATACTAGGCCTATAATTAGTTCAAGAAACTCCGTTACCAATTCTTAAGATTAAATCTTAAATAGTAAAGCAATATAAACGATTATTGACAAATTTTGTAATTTATATATTGTACAGGCAAATAATACGAATATAGGAATGACTGTATGAGTCGTAATACAGAAATATTACCATCAGGAGAGAAAAGGCGCGCAGGAATAATCAAACAAATTCAAGACAATCAAACTCAAGACATATCATTTCCTTGTCAGGATTTTTCGCAAGAGCATCAAAAATTATTAGTAGCGGCTTTAAAGGCAAATAATAGTCTTGAAAAATTGCATATAAAGACCTATAGCATAGATTTAAATTTCGCTAAAGCTATAGCAGGCGCTTTGGAAAAAAATACACATATTAAAATTCTTGATTTGCATATTTGGAGATCAGATGCAACTGAAAATTTACGAACAAGCATTATAGAAATTTTAACTTGTTTAAAAGCAAACCAAACAATAGTTCGTTTGGATTTGTGCCTGCAAGATCTTGAGCCGAAGGCTATAAGGGGTTTATATAATGCTTTAGAAAAAAACACTAGTCTAAAAACTTTAATATTTCGTCACATGCAAATAAAAGATGAAGAATCAGCGCATTTACTTGGGCAAATATTGCAAAAGAAAAGCAATATTACAAGCCTATATATAGAATCCTGCCAGATTTCAAAGAGCAACTTATCTATTATAGTAGATTCTTTAAAAGAAAATACTGGGATAAAAAAATTGAGCTTCTTTTCCGATCAATTAACAGCAGATCAAGCAATTCTTATAGCTAATCTTTTAAAAGTAAATAGTACTCTTTGTACTCTAATATTAAGTAAAAATTATATAGGAGATGAAGGCGCCTCCGCAATAGCCGATGCCTTAAAAGTAAATAATACCATCCAGAAGCTAGATTTATCTGATAATTCAATAAAAGATGATGGTATAAGTGCAATAAGCAATGCTCTAAAATTTAATATTAGCCTTAATCATTTGGCTCTAGATAATAATACTATAGGTAAACCTCCAACACTTTCTATAATTGGTGTATCTTTATCTGAAAACAATAGCCTTGTAAGTTTAAAATTAGCTTTAAATTCGGGTAAACGAATTCAAAACTACTCAAATTTTACTAATATTCTTAATAATACGATAATTACTGATATAGAACTAGGCAAAGTATGTACTGAGGACATATTGAGTCTTAGTAGGCTTATAAACAGTAATAAGGTATTTCGTCAGCAAACTTACGAGCAATACTCTCGGAAAGATTTGCTAAATAGCGAAAAATTTAAAGTTTTAAGAGCAAATGCCCAACAGTTTATGCATCACCAATCTAGGCAAGATATTATTAAGCTTCTATATCGCCTTGAAATAGAAAGTAAAACAAGTGAGGATGAATCTATTTGCCATAATATTAGTAGCCCGGTGTTAGTAAAATCAAAAGTGGTACTGCCAAACTCTATAGTTTGCAAAATATTATCCTTTTTGACGGGAAAATCATTCTATAACTTTAATAACTCAGACTTTCCGTTTTGGTCAAATATAGTTGGGTTATTTATACAAGCTAGAACCCCTAAACAAGATACGGATATTACTCAGGCTGCCTCAGCGCTCACTTGTCTAAAACACAGCGCTGTGGGTATTGATTTTGAAGAAGACCCTAGAAAAGAATCTACTAAAATCCACGCAGATCATTGCGATTGTACAGATGAGGAGATTTTTCTACTAAAACCAAAGCAGGTAAAAAGGGTGTCGCGCGATATTTCAGACGAAGAATATCTTTGCAAAAAACCACGATTAGAAGATAGCACATCCAGCGAAAGGCAAGATAGTGAGGCAATGGACATAGAAGCAACTTCTGATAACGATAATTTTAGAGTAGAAATCACAGGAGGAGAAGAACTTATCTCTAGCTTTAACGCCCCTCTTTAAACGATTCCTACTACCTAAATGCCCGCACAACTCATCCGCCAAAAATTTAATTTAGCCTAGGGGCTAAAAATATTCTTGGGGGACTGAATAGTTAATTTTTCTTCGCTTTAACGCCGCATTTATATCCTTTAGGATATTTCAGTTGATTTTCACGGTTTTGATGATACGCGCTTCTTAGACTAACATATGGATCGCTTGACGTTTGAGCTATATAGTTTGTAAATGGTAAAACTTCCTGCCTTTTTTGTATTACTCTTACTGCGGTATAAGTATATTTAATGCCACTTTTAAGATTATATTTAATAGGATTCAGGGCATCGTCAAATATTGCGCTATTGAACATATCGCGCATATTAGTAGAGCCTATAAGAGGTAATACGAGATATGGCCCACTTCTTGCGCCATATCTTGCAAGAGTACTGCCAAAATTTTGAGGAGTGTGATTAAGGCCCATTTTAGACCCTACATCAAAAAGCCCAAAAAGCCCAAAAGTTGAGTTTAGAAAAAACTTTGCTACGCTTCTAAATGCATATTTAGCATCCATTTGTAATACAAAATTTACAGCAGTTAGAGGCTCGTACACATTATCTACAAAATCCCCAACCCTTGACTTACTAAAACTATTAAATCCTTTGTCATATACAACTACTATTGGCTTGAGTAGTATCATATCTAAAAAAGCATTAAAAAAGAAAATCTTCCTGTTTATGGATTCAAAAGGATCTGCAATATCATTACAGTTAACATCCTCGGACAGATTTGCAGCATCGTAATTGTAATTATAATTAACATCAGCAGCAGAGGAAGAAAAAACATTAGATAGTGAAATTACGAGTAGTAGTTTGTAAAAAATTTTGATCATTGAACTAAAATTATAAAATATTGATATTTAGCATTTATAGCAAATGTAAAATTATTTACAATCTTAAGATTAGCCATTTTTATACTTTCTTGTATATAATCTTTGCTATAAACAAAATGGTTCATATTAGGCTCTATTCGAACCTTATCTCCTTTGGGCAAGACAAAGGCAAATAAGCCCTCAGGCGCAAGCATAGATTTAATCACTTTAAAAGCCGAAGCAAGGTCTGTACTTCTTGATAAAGAGTCGAAGGAAATGATAAAATCATATTTATATTTCAAATGTGCAGATATTATATCCTCTGATAAAAATATCTCCCTATATATATTTGTTTTTTGGTTAAAGCTTTTAGCAATGCCAGATATTTCAGCATCAAAGTTTAATGTATCAAGCGCTGCATTTGCGGGCAAAAAATGCACTAATTCTTCGGCCCAAAAAGGATTAGAGGAAATTTCTAATAACGTGTATTTCGTTTGAAGATTTTTACTAGCAGAAGGTAGCAAGGGCAATATGCAAGATGTAAATTTTTCGAACAAATTTATCTTATTTGAGTAATATCTCTCATATTTTATTTGTCTGAATATAGCATCGTAAGTAAGGCTTATTTCCCTAGGAATTTTACCTATAGAACTCATGTTAGCTATGTAATTTGCAAGCCCTATATTATCGTAAGAGTTATTTTCTAGAACCTTAAGGGCTTTTGCATATTTTTTTTGCGCCACAAAGGTAAAGCCAAGCCAAAATAAATTTTCCTGATCTTTTGGGGCAAAAAATTTATCTATAATAGTAAATCTTATTACTGCGTCAGTGTAATGACCTTTTTGTAAATGATATTTCCCTAGTGAAATATTTGCCTCTCTTAAAACGGATAGATGATGTATGAAGTCGGCAAACTCCTTTTTTGCCCTATAGCATGTTTGCATCAAAAATTTTACAAGTATCACCGGAGAATAGGCTACAAAGAAAATTTGATTTTTTAATTTTGAGATAATTGCCATTTTTAACTATTATGAGTTTCAATTTTTATATTTATCAGTTAGTCAAATCTATGATATCTATAATTGTTGATTTTTGAACTACATTATATATAACTATATCAGGGAAATCAATTCAAGTAATTAAAAAATACACATGAAAGTAATATCCGGCAGAGTGACCAAAATAAAACTCTCTCCTACTTTAGCCTTCAACGCCAGAGCTGCTAATTTAAAAAAATTAGGTAAAGATATTATCTCTTTAACTGTGGGCGAGCCTGATTTTGATACTCCGCAAAACATCAAGAAATCTGCTATACGCGCTATAAATGATGGGAAAACAAAATATACAGATGTAGACGGTGTTTCTTTATTAAAAGAGGCTGTAATAAACAAACTACGTAGAGAAAATGGGCTAGATTATGAGCTAAACCAAATTACCATTTGCGCAGGAGGTAAGCAGGTAATCTATAATTTATTTATGGCAAGCTTAGATGAGGGCGATGAAGTAATTATCCCCTCTCCTTACTGGGCTTCTTACCCTGATATAGTTACAATAGCTGGCGGCAAGCCTATCATAGTAGATTGCCCGATAGAACATGGGCTGAAGCTAAATGCATACGCCCTTTTATCTAATATTTCAGCCAAAACAAAATGGCTTATTTTGAATTCGCCTTGTAATCCCACCGGGGCACTATATTCTTATGATGAACTAGCTTCTATAGGGGAAATACTAAGACAAAATCATAATATTTACGTATTAAGCGATGATATATATGAGCACCTAATTTTTGATTCTAGTAAGTTCTTTAATATCCTTAACGTGTGTCCAGACCTAAAAGAGAGAGTTTTTATTGTAAACGGAGTATCAAAATCTTATGCTATGACAGGATGGAGAATAGGATATGGCGCAGGAGGCGCTAATCTCATATCTTCTATGTCAATTATTCAATCTCAATCTACATCTAATCCATGTTCTATTTCCCAATATGCAGCTATTGAGGCATTAAATGGGCCGCAAGATTTTATCGCAAGTAATACAAAAGAATTTGAAGCCAAAAGAGATTTGGCTTTAGAAATTTTAGCTACCATAGATAATATTTCTTGCACTAAACCCTTAGGTGCGTTTTATCTATTCCCCTATATAGGGCATTTTTTAAACACAAAAACCCCCTCTGGCAATCTAATAAATAATTCATTTGATTTTTCGATGTATTTACTAGAAGAAGTTGGTGTTGCTGTTGTCCCCGGATCCTCTTTTGGCGCAGAAGGTTTTATAAGACTTTCTACTGCAGTAAGTAGGGATAATATTAGAGAAGGTATTTTAAGAATAAAAGACGCTTGCTCTAAATTAATTTCAAAATAGATAATAGTTATGCAATTAGTTCTTATTTTATTGAGCATAGTGCTCCTGCCTATCCAGTTTCTTATCATTTTATTTAGAATATTACTTGGCAAGGAAGATCCTAAGCGCTTTTTAGAAAAATTTAGTATTATTGCTCTACCCAAGACTCAGAATATAATCTGGATTCATGCTGCAAGCGTTGGGGAGTCTAATATTGCTCTTAATTTAGTAGATGAATTATCTGATAATAAAAATAAGAATTTTTTAATTACTACTGGCACTATCGCATCCGGAGCAAATGTAAAAAAAAGAATAGAGTCGCATAATAATATTTTTCATCAATATGTGCCCATAGATAATTTTTTTGTCATACAAAAATTTCTAGCTCATTGGAAGCCGGTAATCTTTATATTAATTGAATCTGAAATATGGCCAATTACAATATTGGCATCATCTAAACAGATGAATTTAGTATTGGTAAATGGTATTATGTCTGATAGATCATTCCATAGATGGTTAAAATTTAAGTTTCTAATTGAGTATATAGGCAAAAAATTTGCTTACACTTTAGTGCAAACGCCCAAAGATTTTAACTACTTTAAAAAATTGGGATTTAATAATGTAGCTACTCTTGGAAATCTAAAATATACTCAAAAAAAACTTCCTATTAACGTAAAGCTATTCAATAATTTGATAAATAGTATAGAGACGAGCAAATCTATTTTTGCAGTAAGTACCCATAAAGCTGATGAAGAACATATACTTACAGCATTTGCAAATTTACTTAAGCTTGACAGTAAATTAAAAATAATAATAGCCCCGCGTCATATCGAAAGATTAGAAGAGCTAAAGTCATTATGTAAAGATAAACAAATTCAGTATAGACTTCGCTCGGCCCAGCAAGATAATATAATAGACTCAGATTGGAATATTTTTATTCTTGATACCATAGGTGAGGTAAATAGCATATTTTCACTAGGACTGCCAACATTTGTAGGCGGTAGTTTTGAGGATGGCGGGCATAATATAATAGAGCCGGCTTTATACGGCTGCCCCATAATGTTTGGGCCTGATATGTCTAATTTTGAAGAAATTAAAAATGATTTCATGAAAAATAATGCCGCTATTCAGGTTGCATCTCATAAGGACTTAGAGAAAGTATTTAAATCGGTAATTAGTAGTAGCGCAAGTGAAAAACTAGTCTTGATTAATAATGCTTACAATATTATTAAAGAAAAACAAAACATTTTGGCATTATATAAGGAAAAAATACAAGACTTATTGTAGGAAGCTCCGCAGATAACCAGAATTGAAATTCTGTTATAATTTGTAATATATAATTGATTGCTATGAGTAGAAATTAACTATAGGATTAGATTAAGAATTTATTATCTTATAAATGAAAGAAACTACGATTTTATATCCTAGTAGCTGCTTTGGCAAAGGCGTACACTCTGGACGAGATGTTCAGATAACTTTAAAGCCCGCTAATTCTGGTACTGGAATTGTTTTTGTGAGAACTGACTTAAGAGCAGATTTATCTAATTTTGTCAAAGCATCTTATGATGCTGTATCTGAAACTAAACTAAGTACTACCATATCTCCTGAATCAGGTTTATTTTCAATATCAACAATAGAGCATTTAATGGCTGCTATATGGGGATGCGGGGTAGATAATTTGATAATAGAAATAGATGGTCCCGAAGTTCCTATTATGGACGGAAGTAGTAAGCCTTTCGTATTTATGCTTGAGTGCGCGCAGAAAAAATTTCTTCAATCTTCAAGAAAGCAGCTTATAATTAATAAGGAAATATACGTAGAAAATAGGGATTCTCTAAGTGTTGTAAAACCTAGTAATTCATTTGCCATTAATTTAAATATAGATTTTCCTTCTAAGGCAATTGGTAAGCAGTCAATTACTTATAACAATAGAAACCTTTTTACGACTGATGTTGCAGCTGCAAGAACCTTTGGATTTTTGCATGAACTTGAGTATTTACAAAGTATTGGACTTGCAAAAGGTGCATCTCT
>JANRMA010000006.1:0-14066 GCA_033762035.1 Rickettsiaceae bacterium | reverse complement strand
TTTAGGGAATATATTGTACCAGTAATTAGGGATTTTGCCTATAAATACGAGTCTTCTGTCAAAAAGCCGGTAAAACCTTATGGGGGCGGTAATAAAAAAGGCGGCAATACTATTGCACCAAAGGATAATATAAAATATCATGCTAAGTCTCCGCCCTTTATAAAATCTACTAAACCTTTGAGTAATAAAACGGTAAAAAAAGTAAGTAATGCAAATATAGAAAAACATAAAGCAATAGAAAATATATTATCCAACAAAAAGGGTAAAATAAAGAGTTCTAGCCCTAAAAAAACTAAAATAAGCAAGGAAATTCCGAATGGGATTAATCACAAGATTGACCAAAATCACTTAATATTCTTATCTACTAAGAAAAGAGATAAAACATCAAATCAAAGGCTAACTTCAGAAAGTTTTGCTAATGTAACTCTAATTTAAGACATGAAGATCAGAAAAGATAATATTAAACATAGACAAGATTTTCAAATTGATAATGGGGACGTTATAGTTATAAGCCTCATAATTACCATGTTTGGTAATAGTCCGTTGGGTAATATGTTGGTAAAAAATTGGGGTCTAAACCCATGCGAAAATTCTATTTTAAAAAATGGATCTCAAAATAGTTTAGAACAAAATATAGTAGAGATGGTTGCCCTAAATTCTGAAAGTAATATAGATTTTATTAAAACAGAAGACTATAATGAACCTATTAATCAAAAGGACGATGATTATGTTATTGTAGATGATGTAATACCACTAGTAGGAATAAATTAGACAAATGAATTTTAGGTCGAAGGCGAGCCCATGCCTACAGTAATGGGTAGCTGCATGCCAGATCCGCTAAATTCATTTGGATCATTTAAAAATTAATATTTCTACAATATCTTAGTTATTCTATTGCAAGGAGATGTATCTCTCTACTTTCTCAACGGGTGAAGCAAGGATGTAGTAACTAATATAAAATTATTTTATTACCTTATCTTATACTCATTTTACAATTGACTAGTTTTATTTTTTTGGTAATTTGTTTGAAAAACATTATGAGGAAATAATGAGTTTAAATACTCTAACTAATAGCAGCAATAATAGACAGGCTACAAATTCTACCGTATCAACTACTCAAACCGAAAAGACTACTGGCTCTGAGTATTATGGGATTGATACCGCCTTTACAAGTATGGTGCCTTTAGTTCTGATTATGGTCATTTTTTACTTTTTTCTTCTAAGGCCACAAGAACAAAAAAGAAAAGAACTAGAAGAGATGGTACAATCAGTTAAAAAAGGCGAAGAGGTAATTACTTCTAGCGGTATTTTTGGCAAGATTACTAAATCTCAAGATAAGGATTCATTTGTTTTACTAGAAATTGCCGAAAATACTAATATTAAAATTTTAAAGTCTGCTATCGTAGAAATTATTACTCGATCTTCTCAGTCTGATAAGAAAAAATAATTTTACTTACTATAAATTGGTATAATCTATGAATAAATGCCTTATTATTGATTCTTATGGCTTTATTTTTAGAGCCTTTCATGTGCAGCCAGATCTAACTTCTCCGGATGGCGCTCATGTAGGAGCAATATACGGCTTTACTTCCATGCTTATCAAGCTTTTAATAGAGCATAATCCTTCTAATGTTATTGCAGTTTTTGATACCGGAGGCAAAACCTTTAGACATAATATTTATAGTAAATATAAAGCAAATAGACCCCCTGCCCCCGAGTCTTTAGTTTCACAATTTCCCCTTGCGCGAAATGTAGCTAATGCTCTTGGGATTTACCAAATAGAAAAAGCAGGCTTAGAGGCTGATGACGTTATTGCAAGCCTTGCGGAATCTATTGCAAAAAGCGGGAATAAGGCAATTATTGTCTCTGCAGATAAAGATTTAGCCCAGTTAATGTCAGAAAATATAGAGATTTTCGATCCTATAAAAGGAATAACTATTAGCTGCGAGCAAGTTTATGATAAAATCGGGGTGATGCCATCGCGCATTAGGGACTTTTTGGCCTTAACAGGAGATTCTTCCGATAATATCCCAGGGGTTCCTGGTTTTGGCCCAAAAACTGCCGCAGAATTAATATCGCAATTCGGAAGTTTTGAAAATATATGCGCCAATTTTCAGCAAATCAGCTCCGTTCGCAAAAGAGATTTATTTGCAGAAAATATAGAAAAAGCAAAATTATCCTACGAATTAGCCGGATTAAAAATAGATGAATCCATAAAATTTAACGAGCTAGAAACAAAATGGCAAAAGCCTTCTAGGGCTAATTTAATAGAATTTCTAAACAAATATGGTTTTAAATCTCTGCATAATAGAGCTGCTAAAATTTGGGATGATACAACTGATAATAATTTAATAAATAAAGAAGATACAAAAGCCCTATCAGGATATATAGAACTTAAAACTTTAAAAGAAGATATTCGTAAATTTGGTTATTGCGGTATTATGATACAAAGCGATGGTTTTATAATAATCTCATGCGAGGGTAAAATATGCAAATTAGAAAGGGTAGATGAAATCCAGGATCTAATTCAAAATATATACATACAAAAAATAACTCCTTCGGCGAAGTTATTATTGCGGCATTTTGATCAAGTAAACGCTTATGATGACATAAGTATTATGGCATATTTACTTTCTTCTGCATCAAAAGAACATTCACCAGAAGAGCTATTTATACAATATACTGAAATAGAATTACCAGAAGATAATGATAGCAAAGCACAAGAAATATGCAGAAATATTAAATACTTAAGAGATGAATTAAAGCAAGAATTATTTAATCAAAACTTACTAGGTCTTTATCTTGGGATTGATTTACCCTTAGCAAAAATTTTAGATAAAATGGAAAAATATGGGGTATTGGTTGATGTTGCCCAGCTGCATAAAATATCCAAAGAATATGAGGGAATTTTAGATAATGTAAGTAAAGTAATTTTTACAATAGCGCAAAAGGAGTTTAATATCAATTCCCCAAAGCAACTAGGAGATGTACTTTTTGATGAATTAAAACTGCCAGGAAGTAAAAAAACCGGCAAAACACAGGCTCTTTCTACAAGCGCAGAGGTACTGGAAGATTTAGCTGCAAGAGGTTACGAAATAGCAAAAAAACTACTTTACTGGCGCCAAATTTCCAAATTAAAAAGTACTTATGCGGATGCCCTGCCGAAATTAATCAATAAAGAAACAAATAGACTACATACTACTTTTAGCCAAATTACTACTACAACAGGCAGACTTACTTCGAATAACCCTAATTTACAGAATATTCCCGTAAGAACAGAAGAAGGCGCCAAAATAAGAAATACTATTATAGCGCCAGCTGGCTACAAACTAATATGCGCGGATTATTCCCAAGTAGAGCTACGTATTCTAGCTGAAATAGCAGATATTGATGAGCTAAAGAATGCGTTTGCAGAAAATGTGGATATTCATGCAAAAACAGCAAGTCAGATTTTTGGGGTTAAGCTAGGGGAAGTAACCGGCGAATTAAGGCGCAAAGCAAAGGCTATAAATTTTGGAATTATTTACGGAATTAGCGCTTTTGGACTCGCGTCAAGACTTAATATTACTCAACAAGAAGCTTCGAATTATATTCAAAAATATTTTGCTACATATCCAGGTATCAAAGAATATATGGATAGAACAAAAGACTATGCAAAAACACACGGCTTTGTGATTAACCATATTGGTCGAAGATGTTATATACCTCAGATTGCAAGCGGAAGTTTTTTAGAGAGAAATTTTGCAGAACGAGCTGCTATTAATGCTCCTATACAAGGCTATGCTGCAGATATTATAAAACTAGCAATGATAGAAATAGACAAAGATCTGGCTAATAGTAATTGTGATTGTAAAATGATTTTGCAGATTCATGATGAATTAATTTTTGAATGTTTAGACAAAGACGTAGATATTATCGCACCTAAAATTAAAACTATAATGGAAAATATAGTTACATTTACACCACAACTTAAAATAAATTTAGAGATTTTGCAATGTTGGTGTTGAAATATTTATTAATTTGTTAAATAATGAAATTATAAACTAGTTGAATATTAGTTTATATATATCAATACAAAAGAGGTTATATTATGCAAATTAAATCTATTTCCCAAAACCCAGCAAATCTTCCTAAAGCACTCTCTAACTTTGCTAGACAAAACGAGCAGAGCCTAAAGCAAAATATAGACCAGCAGCAGAAGTCAAAAATTGTAAATGTTCTTATGTAATACCAATCTTCATTTGGATCATTTAAAAATGGGATTTGATATAATATTTTATCTAAATAGTTTGAAGGCGTAGATACTTTATTGATTTACGCCTTGCTTACATTAAGAGACTAAGCAATAACACAGAACTCTGGCGCATCTCCAGAAGTTTCCACTTCTATACCCGCATTAACAAAATCCAAAAAATCTGGATGATCCTGTGTATTCTCCATAAACATAGGATTACCCGTCAGAACTAATTTTCTTAGACTATTTTGAGAATAATATATAGCCCGATGCATTTGCGTGGTTATTGAGTCATCTAATTGATTATGCGCTAGGCTTATAAAACTCATGTTACCTGCTTGAATCAGATGACAAAGTTCTAATATTGCATCAGGCCCTATAAAATTACTATCTAATATTATTTCTTTTAAAGATCTATTATTTACCAGAGCTGAAAAAATCAATTTCGCATCTTCTGAAGATATGCCAGAAAAGCCTAAATTAAGACTTAACAAACTATTATTTTGCTCTATAAAATTTACGATAGCTCTAGTTGCATTACTATTATCTTCGTCTTCATGCATAGGATTTAAATGTATGTATAATATCTCTGTAGCAGATATTGCATTTTTTATCATCACAGCTTCATTAATAATATTAGCATATAGATTTAATGATTTAATGTTGCTATAAAACTTTATGCTATCTACAAGTACGCTGATATACTTAGGCCTAAGATGACATCCTCTAAAATTAAGCTCCATAATATACGTATTATAACTTAGGTTTTGCGCTATGAAGTTAATTCTATGAATATGCACTTCACTATCATAGTCCTCCGTCCAATCTGCTTTTTCTTCGGGATTAGAATTTTTGGCATTTAAAGTAAAAAATCTAAGCTTCGTAAGGGTGCTATCATTAGATGCAACTCGCCCCATTATATCATTAAATTTCGAATCACTAATATAATTTCTATACACTCCAACTTCCCTCTGTTTTTGTAATAATTTAAGTCTCTAATTATTAGAAAGTCAAGTTTCTCATCGCTATTAAAGATTATTGATGAGATTAATCTGTGATATTATATTTGTTAGCTATAGAATTTTGGATAATCTTGACTGTAGCAAAAATAATATTGTCTTTTTGAAATAAATAATAGTTATATAATATTTATTAGATAATTCCTGTGTTATAATTAATTTAAATTATTATTCAGATTAAAGCTAGAAGATGAAGTATATGTAATATTTGATCCAAATGTTGGAGTAAAAATTATAAATGGCGCGACTGAATTTAAGGAGTCACTCAAAACACTCATCGATACTTATCAAGGAATCTATTAACCAGAAAATCCTATTTCTATAAGTACAAATAATTTCAGCTATTTAATTCAAGACCCTCAAGAAAAAGGAGATTTTATTATACTAGAACAAACCCCTTCTTGCAATTTAATTGGACCGCTATAACACTACCAAAATAACAATTTTTTTTTGTTTGCCGCTATAAAAAGAATTGACAAAAGAAATAACGATGTATACTTTCACAAATCTAAAGTAATTAAAATGAGCCTATGGTGTGTCACGTAATATAGATTTTGATATGAATTTAGAGCTAAATGAAACTGATATAGTAGATACTCCAGCACGCATAAGTTCTGTTGCTCAGCAGACTCCTCTTGTTAAAAATATCTCTGATATTGCGTCTATTGCTTTTATAACTAGTTTTTGCTATTTAAATGGGGGTCCATGGGCTGGTGGTAGGGCTCTTATATCTGGAATTACAGATGCTTCTTTGATGAGATCTGGCATTACCTCAAAACATTACCTATCTAGCGCAACTTTTTTAAGCTCTTTAGGCATGGTGGAATTTACGGAATCAATTATTGCTGGGGCTCCTCATTATTCTAATTACATTTGGACTGCATCTATAGTAGGCCTTGTTGCCGTATCTTATTACTCAGATGATTTTCTCGATTTTCAAAAACAGATATCAAGGCCGCTGGAGGCTTTTTCTCTTATCCAAAAAATATTTGACCCCAAATTTTACAAAGAAGCCAGTAAAGAGTCCTTGGGTAAAATAGAGCCTAATAATACCGTTATCAATGAATTTAAAATTACTAAAAATGATATTAATATTGCTTATGCAAAAGTAATGGCTCTAAATTTTATTAATACCTCAATCACAGCTGCATCATTCTATGCGATTGGCATTCATTGCACTGGACTAGATCCTCAGACTATAATGCAAAAATTTACTCAAGAGAAAATAGATCAAAATGATTTATCTAATATTTATTACGAAGCTTTAAAAATTGGAGGAATATATTTTGCGACAACTTGCTTAAAGCATGCTATTGAAATGTTTGAGTGGTGGACAAGGGTTCATATTGAGAAATTAATTACCGCCAAAACCTTTGATTTATCTATTAACCATGACAATAAATTTGCCGGCCAATTAGATAAATTTGAACTCAAATCTAAGTTCGCGTACGATCTATTTGCAATAGATGCATCAGTGAGCAAGCTGCTTGAAGAAGTTCAGTCTTGTTATTCTTTATTATTATATTCTTCTATACTCGGAAATAAAATACCAGAATGGGTGTATGCTCGCCTTATGATAAGCTTTTTATCCCAATGCTCAAAATTTATTGATCTAGCAGATTACGGAAATAAAGCTGCAATCCAGAACAAACTACTGAGCAAAATTAATGAATTCACTTCTCAGACTTACAATAAAGATATGGATATGATAAATTTATCTGAATCTCAGGCGCCTATGAAATCAAAAATGCTGGCCTATAACAAACAAATTACTCAGAAAGCTTTTGATATCCTTCTACGTAATAAATTTTTTACCTTGGTTAGCGTGTTAGTTAATTTTTGCAGCAATGCAGTAGATTTAAAAACGCTTGGGGAGCAAATATTTGAAGAAAATCCTAAAATTAAGTTACATGAAGTATTAAACTTTTACTCATATTTTCATAACTTATCTTGTTTTATTAATAGATATATGAATTACGAGATAAGTAACCAAAGCCTAAAAATATCAACTCAAAGGTTAGGGAAAGTATTATCTCTACTAGAAAAAGAAGATATTGAAGCTGTTAAATCTTTTCATAATAAGGATAGTATAATTTTTCAAAATTATATCTTGATACTTCCTAAGCATCAAATAGTTATAGATAATCTTGAATTTGCATCTTCAAAACATTACGCTATACACGGATATTCATCATGCGGCAAAAGCTCTGTATTTGCTGACATTAAAACCTGCCTTCCTTCAACATTAAGATCTTACGGGGACATTTTTCTTCCTAAAAGCGCAAAGATTACTGCTATTTCTCAAAATTTTTCATTAATTCCTGGGTTAAGTTTATTTGAATTTATAACAGAATCTCATGGACTAGGTGAAAAAGAATGCGAGCACATTAAAGAGCAAATCCTAGAGCTAATGTCTTTTTTAAAGATAGATGCAGAAGTTTCAGAAGAGTCTGAAGATCTAAAAGCTAAATTAGATTCTACTGATGTCACTCTAAGCGGAGGGCAGAAAAAGAAGATTGGGATTATAAAAGCAATAATAGCCAAACCAGATATACTTTTACTAGACGAAACTTTCGCGGGTCTTGATGAGACTTCTATACATTTAGTAGAATCTGCTCTTACAAAATATCTTCCTAAAACCATGATTATATCTATCGATCACAAGTTTCGTGATAATAACTTTGCTTTAGAAAATAAGGATGGTAGTAAAGTCAAATTTTATGATCAAGATTATGATTTTGCACAATTTATGATATCGGAAGATGGATCAAATTCTACAGAATTTGATATAGAAAGCGATCTTGTACAAACCCAGGACTTAGATGGATTATCTGATTTAATTGGCTCTACCCCATCGCCAGATATATATCATACTTAATCCAGGGTATTTCAATAAAAGTTTTGTGAGCTACGTCAAATTAACTTGAGCGGCGGAGCTCGTTAATACTATTTATACAATCTATTATATCTTCGTTTCCTACTACATGGACGTGTTTAATCACATGAGTCACTATCATTCCTGGTAAGCAAGGCTTGCTTCCTTTGTAGTTTCTAGTGATAGTAGGTGTAGGGGTTGCAAATCTACCGTCATAAGCTTCAAGTATTTTGGCAATTATTCTTATATTTTTATCTGAATCTTGTGCGCTAGGTAAAATCCCGTTTTTTATTGCATCTAGCTCATATTTTGTGCATTTTTCTAACAAATATCCAAGAGCTACACTGCCTTTAGTGTATTTTACGGTCACATGGTTAGATGGGCGCTCCACTATAACACCATCGCGATTGCGAATAATATTATCTAAACTCGGGTCATTTTTTAAATTTTCTATTTTTTGGATAGATTCTTTAATATTTACATCAGCGCCATTAGCTAATAGGATTTCGACTATTGCTTCATCCCCTCTTTTACATGCATCTATTAAAGGTGTTATACCGTTACTACTGATATTGGGACTCGCTCCAAGCTCTAACAAATAGCACACAAGCCTGAAATCGGAATTCATGCAAGCTTTATGCAAGAGGGTTATACCGTCTTGATCTGGTGCATTTAAATCAAGCCCGATATCAAGCATTTGATTAATTTCATCAAGAGTTTGATCTACTCCTAATCCGTCTGTATCAAAAGCATTTAAAGTTCCTGAAGATTCTTGCGGGGTTCCGTTTATTTCTAATGAGTCATTTGCCATTTATAATATACTAATTTAATGAATATTTTGTATTATATAGAAAATATTAATAAAATCAAGAAAAATTAATATTTTTAAATAGCGATTAATTAGACCTCTTGCATAACCTTATATGTACTAATCAAAACTTGATCTGACAAACTAGCGATTTTAACCTGACTTTCAGTTAAGTTTGGACTGTAAGATATGCTCTTATTGTATACTCTCATTGTTTTTATTTCTATAGCAACTACTCTCTTTTATGGGTTATTCAAGAGGTCTATTAATATTCTTACTACCCTAAAAAAACCCTGAGCCTAGCAATTTTCATTTATTTAAAGAAGTAGCGTTTGGGGGTATCGTAAGTGAGTGGAGGCCAGGGCCGGAATCGAACCGGCGTATAGAGGATTTGCAATCCACTGCATTACCACTTTGCTACCTAGCCATAATTTTCAACAAGTATAAAACTATTGTCTATTTTTAAATTATCCAACCAGCTTTATCGGGATGTAGCTTTTAAGTATGTATTTAGCCACACTTATCAGCCTTGCCCTCAAAATATATGGCGGATTTAATTGCGCCAATCTAACTTGGTAGAAGGTATTATATAAAGAATATAGTTCCTATCAACCAATATTTACCTTATTACTCACAAAGCATATAGAACAAAAGTTTGCGCTTTTACAATGCGTCGCTCTTTTAGACTATGAGTTTTAACGGTTATATAATTCAAACCTATCTTCTATAACTGATCTTTTCTTGCTTTATCAACATAAAAACCTGTGCCCGCTGGAATTAATCTTCCTACAATTACATTCTCCTTTAATCCATAAAGTTTATCTACTTTACCCGCTACTGCAGACTCTGTAAGTACCCTAGTTGTTTCTTGGAAAGATGCGGCTGAAATAAAGGATCTCGTTTGTAGAGATGCTTTTGTTATACCTTGAAGCACTAATTCTCCTTTTGCCGGAGCAAAACCTTGCGCTATTGCTTTTTCATTTATTTCTTCAAACTCGGTTCTATCAACTTTTTCTCCCAAAATAAGTGTAGTTTCTCCTGGGTCAGTAATTTCAACCTTTTGCAACATTTGTCTTATAATAACTTCAATATGTTTATCGTCAATTTTTACCGCCTGTAATCTATATACCGCCTGTATTTCCTTTACCATATATTTAGCAAGTTCTTCCACTCCCATAATTCTTAATATATCTTGCAATACTGCATTACCATCAATTAACATATCACCTTTTTTGACGTAGTCACCTTCATTCACAACAATATGTTTTCCTTTTGGAACCATAAATTCTATTGGTTTACTACCATCTACTGGATGTATTATAATTCTTCTCTTGGATTTAAAGTCTTTACCGAATTCTACTCTACCATCTGACTCTGCTATCACAGCGTGATCTTGGGGCTTTCTAGCCTCTACGAGTTCTGCCACTCTTGGCAAGCCTCCAGTAATATCTCTTGTTTTGCTTGATTCTCTTGGAATACGAGCAATTATATCGCCTGCATTTACAGTAGAGGTATCTTCAACGCTTAAAATAGCATTTACAGGTAAGTAATACCTTGCTTCAAGACCATTAGAAAGGTTTAATGTAACACCTTTATCATCAACAAGATGTATTCTAGGCCTTAGTTCTGCGCCCTTAGCGCTTTGCCTTGATTCTACTATTACTTTATTTGTGATACCAGTTGCCTCATCAGTAATGTCACGCACAGAAATACCATCTACTAAATCCTGGAAAGAGACTTTGCCTGTTTTTTCAGTAATAATAGGTATTGTATATGGATCCCATTCTGCAAGTTTATCACCCCTTTTAACCATTTGACCATCATCAACATGAAGCTTTGCTCCATATGCAATCTTATGACTAGCTTTTTCCTCGCCTTTATGATCTAGAAGCAATAATTCGCAAGATCTACTCATTACTATTTTACTATTAGATGAGTCTATCACTATATTTCTATTCAGTATCTTAATTTTTGCATCAAAAGCTGCCTCTAAAGAAGATATTTCTGCTCTTCTTGTAGCGGCGCCTCCTATGTGGAAAGTCCTCATTGTAAGCTGTGTACCAGGCTCTCCTATGGATTGAGCTGCAATAACTCCAACTGCTTCACCTACAGAGACTAATTCACCTGCTGACAAGTCTCTTCCATAACATTTCGCACAAATTCCTTCTTTTTGCTCGCATGTTAATACGGATCTTACTTTGATAGAGTCTATACCCGCTGTTTCTATTTTTTCTACCGATACTTCATCTAATACTGACCCTGCAGGCGCTATAATTTCATCAGTAGATGGATGCCTAATATCGTGTAATAAAGTTCTACCAAGAATTTGCTCAGCAAGAGAGACTACTACATCACCTCCGTCTAATATTTGACGCAAAACTAGCCCTTCTTCGGTACCGCAATCATAAATAGTAATAATACAATCCTGAGCTACATCAACAAGTCTTCTTGTTAAATAACCAGAGCTTGCTGTTTTAAGTGCAGTATCTGCTAGCCCTTTTCTTGCACCATGAGTTGAGTTAAAATATTCCAATACTGTTAAGCCTTCTTTAAAATTAGATATAATAGGAGTTTCTATAATTTCCTGGGATGGTTTGGCCATCAATCCCCTCATTCCCGCTAATTGCTTAATCTGTGCTGGAGAACCTCTTGCTCCTGATGCTGCCATCATATATATAGCATTAAATCTGTAAGAACCTTCTTTGCCATCTTGTTTAGGTTTAAGAGTAGAAATTTCTTTCATCATATCTGCAGCTACTTTATCTGTACATCTAGACCATGCATCGATTACTTTATTATACTTTTCGCCATATGTAATAAAACCATCAGAGTATTGGTTTTCAAATTCTTTTACTTCATTCAGCGTTGCATTAATATGTAGATCTTTAGTATGTGGTACAACCATATCATCCATGCCAAAAGAAATACCTGATCTACAAGAATATTTAAAACCTAAGGCCATTAATCTATCTGCGAAAATTACTGTAGCCTTTTGTCCGCAATGTCTGTATACTAAATCTATAACACCAGAAATATCTTTTTTTGTCATAGCTTTGTTAATTATTTTAAAATGTATATTCTTATTTTGAGGCAAAAGCTCGCCTAAAATTAGACGTCCAGGGGTGGTGTCTACAACACTATGTACATATTTGTCTTCAGCGTTTAATATACGCATTCTAAATTTAATTTTTGAATGTAATGTCAGTACTTTATTAAATAAAGCGTGATGAACTTCATTGATATCAGCCATTATCATACCTTCTCCTGGTTCATCTTCTAACTCTAAAGTTAAGTAATATAAACCAAGGACAATATCCTTATCTGGGACAATAATAGGCTTACCATTAGCAGGACTAAGAATATTATTTGTAGACATCATTAATACTCTAGCTTCTAACTGGGCCTCAATAGATAAAGGTATATGCACAGCCATTTGGTCACCGTCGAAATCTGCATTAAACGCAGCACAAACAAGAGGATGAAGCTGTATAGCCTTGCCTTCTATAAGAGTAGGTTCAAAAGCCTGGATCCCAAGCCTATGTAAAGTAGGAGCTCTATTTAGTAATACTGGGTGCTCTCTAATTACCTCTTCTAATATATCCCAAACTTCAGGCCTTTCAGTCTCTACCATTCTCTTGGCAGCTTTGAGTGTTGCTGCTTGTCCGTATAATTCAAGTTTAGCATACACAAAAGGCTTAAACAATTCTAGCGCCATTTTTTTAGGCAAACCACATTGGTGCAATTTTAACTCAGGCCCAACAACTATCACAGATCTTCCGGAGTAGTCTACCCTTTTGCCTAATAAGTTTTGCCTAAACCTACCTTGCTTACCTTTTAGCATATCACTTAATGATTTAAAAGCACGCTTATTATTATTTTTAATAACTCTACCCCTGCGTCCGTTATCAAAAAGTGCATCTACTGCCTCTTGGAGCATCCTTTTTTCATTTCTGACGATAATATCAGGGGCTCTAAGCTCTATTAATCTACGCAGCCTATTATTTCTATTAATTACTCTTCTATATAACTCATTTAAATCTGATGTAGCAAATCTACCGCCATCAAGCATTACTAGCGGTCTTATTTCTGGGGGGATAACAGGTAATACATTCATTACCATCCATTCTGGCTTATTACTAGAATTTAAAAAATCTTCTACTAGCTTTAGACGCTTAACTATTTTTTTTCTTTTAATTTCAGAGCTTGTCGAATGAAGAGATTCTCTAAGTTCCTTTTGCATGGATTCTAGATCCAGATCTTTTAAAAGCCTTTCAATAGCTTCTGCGCCTATTAATGCTTCAAAATTATCTTCTCCATATTCATCTTGAGCTTTATAAAACAGCTCCTCAGTTAAAACCTCTCCTCTGGACATAGGTGTAAGACCCGGCTCAATAACAACATAAGCTTCAAAATATAAGATTTTTTCTAAATCTTTTAAAGTCATATCAAGCAAAGCGCCTATTCTAGAAGGCAATGATTTTAAAAACCAAATATGAGCTATAGGCGCTGCAAGCTCTATATGACCCATCCTTTCTCTCCGGACGCGAGAGGAAGTAACTTCCACTCCGCACTTTTCGCAAACAATACCCCTATACTTCATGCGCTTATATTTGCCGCACAAACATTCGTAATCTTTTACAGGTCCAAAAATTCTTGAGCAAAATAGCCCTTCTTTTTCTGGCTTGAAAGTTCTATAGTTTATAGTCTCTGGTTTGGTCACTTCTCCAAAAGACCAGGACCTAATTTGTTCAGGACTCGCTATATTTATTCTTAGAACATCAAATTGTTGAACGTTACTTACTTGTCCATAAAAGTTCATTGTTTCTGCCATGGTTTTTTTACACCTTATCCTTTATTGTTTCGTCATTATCTAATTGTATATTTAAACATAAAGATCTAAACTCTTTTATCATTACGTTAAACGATTCTGGTATACCTGATTCAAAATTATTATCACCTCTTACTATAGATTCATAAATTTTTACTCTTCCGTTTATATCATCAGATTTAACTGTTAGCATTTCCTGCAATGTGTACGCAGCACCATAAGCTTGCAAGGCCCAACACTCCATTTCACCGAATCTTTGACCACCAAATCTAGATTTACCACCAAGTGGTTGTTGGGTTACT
>JANRMA010000005.1:0-8931 GCA_033762035.1 Rickettsiaceae bacterium | reverse complement strand
AAGTATGCTACCAGAAAAAACTATAGATGCCAAAATATTTGACATAAGATATTCGTTATTTTCTGATTTAATTGCTTTCTTGGCAAAAATTTTGTATCTATTACCTTCGTCAGTAGTACTTTCGAAAATAATATTCCATAGTTCCATTTCTGGATCTTCGCTAGTGTCTAAGGTTGATATTTTGTTTGTCTTTTGGGCGTAAGATATAGAATTAAAGCTTAAGAGCATAAATATACAAGCCAGAATTAAAATACCAAAAATGGACTTATTTTTCTTCATAAGATGCAAGTCTTTCTGATTCATGATTTAATATCAGCCCATCTATAATTTCGTCTAAATCTCCAGAATTAGTAATTGCATCTATTTTATATAATGTAAGATTAATTCTATGATCAGTAACTCTGCTCTGAGGGTAGTTATATGTTCTTATTCGCTCAGATCTATCTCCGCTACCTACTTGATTTTTTCTCGTAACGGCAAGTTCTTGTTCCCTCTTTTGTCTTTCTGCTTCGTAGATTCTAGAGCGTAATATTTTTAGAGCTTTTGCCTTATTTTTGTGCTGGGATTTTTCATCTTGCTGAGTTACCACAACTCCTGTAGGAATATGAGTTACTCTAACAGCAGAATCTGTAGTATTTACGTGCTGACCGCCTGCGCCAGAAGCCCTGTAGGTATCTATCCTTATGTCTTTATCTTCTAAATGTACATCAACTTCTTCAGCCTCTGGAAGAACTGCAACTGTTGCCGCAGATGTATGAATTCTACCGCTAGATTCAGTCTCTGGTACTCTTTGTACTCTATGGACTCCAGATTCGAATTTCAGGCGGGCAAATACCATAGAGCCGCTAATTAGCGCGGATGCTTCTTTATATCCCCCTACTTCAGTATCAGATATACTTAAAACTTCAAATTTCCATCTTTTTGCTTCGGCGTATTTTTGATACATATTAAATAGTACTGAGCAGAATAGGGAGGCTTCGTCCCCACCGGTTCCTGCGCGTACTTCAATAATAGCGTTTTTTTCATCTGCTATATCTTTAGGTAGTAATGCAAGCTTAACTTCTTTTTCTAATGTGGTTAATTTTGCCTCTACCTCCCGAAACTCTTCTTCTGCCATTAGTTTGAGTTCTGGGTCTTTTTCCTCTTTGATCATTGAAGATAAATCCTCTAGCTCTTTTCTACAATGTAGATAATTTTCAGCTTTTTCCGCTATTTCCTGCAGCGAGGAATATTCTTTTGATAATTTAATATATTCTTCCCCTACTACTCCTGACGCTAGGCTTTCTGAAAGAAATTGATGCCTTTTAAGTATTTTGTCTAAATTTTGTGCAAGTTGCATTATTATTTTGTATTTTATAGAGAATATCTTTCTATTATAATATCATAAAATTTTCAAGCTATAAGATTTAGTATATAGGGCAAAATCATAGATTACTGACTAAGTAGTTTTTTACTTAAGTCTCCTTAGTTATAACATATACTACCCGATCTACCCCTTTGAAAAAGAGTCTTAGGGTGTGATGCGAGTAGATTAACTGATTCAGGCCGGATTAACCCGCAAAACGCCAGAATTATCGCTCTTTGCTACGGACAAAACATACCAGATCTTGAAAATCCAAATGGAGCCGGCTTACCTAGGTTCGCCCTTTTTGCCATCCAGTTCGTAATATTTGTTTGTTTTTTTGTATCTTTGGCGCCCTTCCATTCAAACCCTTCGTTAGAAGAAAAGACAATACAATCTGCAATAAAAGCATCTTTTAATTTCATTAAATTGACACCAGAGCCTCTCTTAAGCAAAGGTAATTCTGAGATCTGAAAAATCAAAATTTTACGCATTGTTGAAGAAAATGCTACTAAATCATGAGCATGATTTACTAATAATGCCTTAAGGCAAAAGTCATTCTTACCTAAATTCATAATTTGCTTACCTTGCTTAGTTTGCGCTAAAACATCTGATGCAGCCACCAGAAAGCCTTTACCTAATCTAGAGCATAAAAGAATTTTACTGTTTTCGTTATATGGAAAAATATTTATAATTTCATCATCAACGCCTATGTCTATTATCATTCTTAGCGGATCGCCAAAGCCTTTTCCTTTACTAATATTATTCACTAATATACTAAAAAATTTACCAGTTTTTGTGATACATAATATATGGTCCGTAGTGTATGATCTCATGCTTTGAGCAAAACTATCTCCGTCTTTAAATTTTATCGCTGATACATCATCAATACAACCTTTCATAGATCTAATCCACCCTTGCTGCGATATAATAAGGGTTACTTGCTCTTTTTCTACAAAAGCTTCTATATTAAGGGGTGCAAGCTGAGACTCTGTAGCTTCTACAAAATTTGTTCTTCTTGCCCCAATTATGGTAGATTTACCAAATTCTTTTATTAATTGCTCAAGTTCTTTTTTAACTTCTTTCCAGCATACTTGTTTATTTTCTAAAATATTGCACAAAAAGCTTCGCAAATCTTTTAGCTCTAGAATCTCTGATTCTATAGTTTGCTCTTCTAGCTTGCGCAAAGATTTTAAGCGCATATTTAATATGGACTCAGCTTGCACTTCTGTTAAAGCAAAACGCTTCATTATTTCTTCTTTAGGTTCATCTTCTTCTCTAATAATCCTAATAATTTCATCAAGATTTAGATAAGCAATTTTTAAACCATTTAGAATTTCTAATCTTGCATCTACTTTTTTCTTTTCATAAAGAGATCTATTAGTAATTACGCTAAATCTAAACTCTAGAAATTCCTGTAAAATTTCCTTAAGATTCATCACCTTAGGTATATTATTAGAGGTAATCATATTCATGTTATAATTAAACCTGATCTCTAGTGATGTTTGCTTAAATAGACTCTCCATGATATATTCTGGATCAATAGACCTATTCTTGGGCTCGATTACAATTCTTATATCTTCCGCAGATTCATCTCTAATATTTGAAATTAAAGGTATTTTTTTATCCCTAAGTAATATTGCTATATTTTCAATTAATTTTGATTTTTGTACCTGATAAGGAATTTCATCTATTATAATGTGATATAATCCATGCCCTAGTTCCTCTTTATTCCATTTTGCCCTTAATTTCAGGCTACCTTTGCCTGTTGTATATATCGACAATAAATTATCTTGATTGTCATAAATTAGCCCCCCAGTAGGAAAGTCTGGTCCTATGATATAATTCATTAAATCTGTAATTTGGGCATCAGGATTTTCTATTAAATAAATAAGTGCTTTACTTATTTCTTCTAAATTATGAGGGGGAATGCTAGTTGCCATACCAACTGCAATACCTTCGGAACCATTACATAGTAAATTAGGAAATTTTGCAGGTAAAAGAGATGGTTCCGTATCGCTATTATCATAAGTTTCCCTAAAATCTACAGTATCTTTTTCAAGATCTTCCATAAGCATTACTGCAATTTTAGTCAATTTAGATTCTGTGTAACGCATCGCAGCTGCATTATCTCCATCTATCGAGCCAAAATTACCTTGGCCATCAATCAAAGGATATCTTAGGGTAAAATGCTGAGCCAGTCTTACCAGAGTATCGTAAACAGCAGTATCTCCATGAGGATGATATTTACCAATAACATCACCTACAACTCTTGCACATTTTTTATAAGCATCAGTAGGCCTAAGCTTCAATTGGTGCATAGCATATAATAATCTTCTATGCACTGGCTTTAAACCGTCTCTAACGTCTGGCAGAGAACGTGACATAATGGTAGATAAAGCGTAAGATAGATATTTTTCTCCTAATATATCTGCAAAATTTGAGGCAATAATTTGTTCCTCTGATGTAATTTTTTTATTCATATGAATATATTTTTTTATATGAGATGACTAATTTTTGTTTAATTATTAAGATTTTATGCATATAATTAAGTAACTAACTTTTTTGATTGTGGAGATTAACATTAAATGCTTCAAATTCCAATAGCTTCTATTGCTAATTTTCCTCATTTTCGAAAATTAGTTCTAATTATTGCAGGATTAGTATTATTATACATATTACATCTTGTTTATTCTTGGTTTTATACTCAATCTACAGATAATGCATATATAGAATCTGATATTACGTTTGTTAGCTCAGAAATTAGCGGTATTATAGAAGAAATATCCTTTACGGAAAATCAATATGTTAGTTGCGGCGATAAATTGGTAAAAATTAAACAGGATAATTATTTGGCCACTTTGAATGCGGCCAAAAGTGAACTAGATGCAACTGAACTTGAAGTCAATATAATATCTACAGAAATAGACATGGCCCAGCTGCAGATTAAGAAATTAAATAAAGAAGTATCTTTTGCAAACTCTAATCTACTAAATGCTAAGAAAGAATATGATAGAATAAGTTCCTTGGCCGAAGATAAATTCAGCAGCAAAAAACTTGCAGATGATACTCTACTCGCTCTTAAAAAATCACAGTCAGATTATGATTTATCTACCATAGCATTAGAGAGTGCAAATAAGAACCTAATTATACTAGATGCTAAAAAACAAGCAATTTCTTTCAAAATAGAAGTATTACAAAATAAACTAAAAATAGCCCAGTATAATTATAATGATACTGAAATCAAATCTCCTATAGATGGATTTGTCACTTCTAGTGCAGCAAGAGTTGGAAGCTATGTTAGGCCTGGTATGCCAATATTTGCTGTTGTACCTAAGAATGGCATGTATGTAAAAGCAAATTTTAAAGAAACTCAGATTGCAAGGTTTAAGCAAGGTTTGAATGCGACTATTTATGTAGATGCTTTAGGAAATAAAGAAATCAAAGGTAAAATAAGAAACCTATATCCAGCAACAGGTTCAAAATTTAGCCTTATCCCAACTGATAATGCTACGGGTAATTTTACTAAAATAGTACAACGTATTCCGGTAATTATAGATTTACAGATAGAAAAAGAAATAATGCAAAAACTCTTAACCGGTATGTCTTGCAGCGTTTATATCAGAACGGATCAGTAAAATGAGCGATCGCACTTCGATCTTCAGTCCCAAAAACATAGGCTTCTTTGGCATGATTATTGGCATGTTTATGGCGATTCTTGACGTACAAATAGTAGCAAGTTCTCTTCCGGTTATAGCCGCAGGCCTTTCTGCATCTCAAGATGAATTATCATGGGTGCAAACTTCTTATATAATAGCAGAAGTAGTTGTTATTCCTTTAACCGGATTTTTTGCAAAACTACTTTCTACTCGAATTGCATTTTGTATTGCAGCTACAGGTTTTACTATAATGAGTATTATGTGCGCATTATGCGCAAGCATTGAGTCTATGATTATTGCTAGATTCTTTCAAGGCATATTTGGCGGTGCTATGATACCTACTGTATTTGGAATAATTTACGTAATATTCGAGCCTAAAGATAGGGGTACTATAGTAATAGTTATAGGTTTAGTAGTAACTGTAGCGCCCACTTTAGGTCCTACTCTTGGAGGCTATATTACTGAGCTACTTTCTTGGCATTTTATGTTTTTGTTAAATGCAATACCGGGTATGATTACGGTTTTTCTTGTATATAATTATGCAAATTTTGATCAGCCAAATAGGAAAATACTAGAAAATTTTGATTATTTAGGAATATTACTTCTTGTATCTTGTCTTGCGTCGTTTCAGTATATATTAGAGGAGGGGGCTAGAAAAGACTGGCTAGAAAGCAACCAAATTCTGGCATTAAGTATTTATGTATTTATAAGTTTTACTATTCTAATATATAACGAATTAAAAGTGATAAATCCAATCTTAGATCTTTCTGCGCTAAAAAACAGAAATTTCTCAGTGTGCTGTATATTATCTGGAATACTTGGCGTAGGTTTATATGGATGCGTTTTTTTGATGCCAATTTTTTTAGGTTCTTGCGGGCTTAATACAATTCAGATAGGTATTATCATGATAGTTACAGGTGCTTCCCAATTTATTTCGGCACCTTTGGCCGGTATTTCCGCAAAAAAAGGGGTTGATAAAAGATTAATGATGTGTTTTGGTCTTAGTATGTTTGGTATTGGTTGCTACTTGAATAGTTTTCTTACATCAGAGTCTAGGTTTTACGAGCTGATATTGCCGCAATTTGTTAGGGGATTTGCACTGATGTTTTGCTTTGTTCCAGTAAATGACCTAGCTCTTGGAACTTTATCAAAAGAGAAAGTGCAATATGCAAGTGGGTTATATAATCTTATGCGTAATTTAGGCGGGGCTTTTGGACTTGCGATTATTAACTATAAATTAACTCAAAACTCAATAATATGCAAGGATATATTGTCAGCAAATATAAGCGTTACAAGCACTATAGCACAAAATCATATAGAGACGCTCAGTAGTTTTATAAATATTTCTGGCCCTTCGGAAAATCTCGTCCCTATTGCATTAACAAATCAAATTTTGCAAAGAGAAGCCTTTATTATTGCAATAAATAATATGTTTGCATATATTGGTATTATATTTATTTTAGCGCTAATATTGGTGCCACTAACTAAAAATACCCAAAATGTACAAGCCAATTCTCATTAGAATATTTTATACAATTTTAAGTGGTTTATTTTGGTTTTGTTTAGTAGGTAGTAGCGGCCTTGCTCACTTTCCATTCCATTCTTGCTTTGCATTAATTATTATTTTTATTATCAGCGCAAATATTACAGATAATTATTTACTCAATCCTTATAAAATTTTTACCTACTACATCTGGTTAATGAATGAAGTTTCATCTTCAAGTCTTGCGGTAAGTAAAATTATTTGGAGTTTAGAAGAAACTAATTCTGAAATTTTTATACTTAACACTCCTTTTTTAAGCGATAATACTAAAATAGCCTTATATGCACATTCCATTACTTTAACCCCAGGGACTATTGCTATTGAGACTAGCGGCGGCAAAATTTTAGTCCATAGTCTTTCTAAAAATTTTACAGAAGATCTGCTTTCTCAGGCGATGGAAAATAAAATTAGCCTTCTCTAAATAAACATCAAAAATATATCTTCCTCGCTCTTTATCTGGCTTAGTTTAAGCGCTTTATTAGAATCCTTATACCAATTTTACAAGACTAATTTTGATTAATTTGGTAATTTGCCGTTATAGAAGAATTTTTATTGTCAAGAAATTAATTAGTTAATGATTTTTTTATAAAAAATATTTCAGAGTATGTTGTTTATTTATCATAGTTTGCTCTTGACAATAGTCTTTTTTGGCTTTATCCTTTAAATCCTAACATAAATAGGAAAATATTATGAAGTCAAATAATTTGTTACGTATCTTAACGTTAACTACTTCTTTAACCGGGTTAATCGCTGTAGAGTCTTCTTATGCAACTGGTCAACAGACACCAAAAACCTTTAAAGAAAAAAATGCGATTGCAAAAAAACAAAAAAAATTTCAGAGATATGTAGCTTTACAAAAACTAAACCTTACTCGACAGTTGAAGCAATCAGAAATTGAAGAAAATGATTTAAAAGTTCGTTTTGCGGAAAAAAAACAGCAAGCAGTTATCGCTGAATTGGATAAATTAAATATAGTTCTAGAAGAGTTAAATGCTAAAGTTGAAGATAAGAAACAAAAACACAAAGCTGCGACTGTATTGTGTTCAGAAGCTAATAAAAAAATAAAAGCTACCGAAAAAGAATTGGAAGTTGCAAAAAATAATGTTGAATTAGCTAAAAGAAATTACGAAGCAGCTCAAACTCCAGAGGCATTCAATCAAATAAAAAAGTTAAATGATGATCATCAAGATCTTTCAGCGCGGATGGAGAGACTGCAAAATGCGTTAGCCGCAGAAAAAGACCCAGCACAGATACAAGAGTACAATAATCAGGCGCAGGAGATACAAAGCAGAATTGATTTTGCACAATATACACTAAATAATCATCCCTTAACACAGCAGCAGGAGCTATTTGAAAACGCAGAAGCTGAGACAATACGATTAGAAAAGGAATTAAAACGAAAAAAAGATGAAAAACTTAATGCCATAGCATTTGCAGGGCAACAGAAGAGAGAAGTTACAATTGCGCAAAACGATCTAGAGACTCAAGCGAAGAACGTAGAAAATGTATCCCGTGAATTGGAAGTTAGTCAAGAAGAGTTAAGAAAAGCTAATGATGATTTAAACGAAGTAAAAATTACTTCCAGTGTAAAAATAAAAGATGCAGAAAAAATAGAAGAATTAGAACGGGATTTGAGTGATAAAGAAGAAGATATTAAGTATTATATTCAAGCAGCTGAAGATACTGCCAAAGTGGCTGCATCGTTAGGTAAACAAGCCCAGTTAAAGGAAGCAACTGAAGCATTAGAGAAGTCTTTATCAGAAAAACCTAAAGCTACATATAAAGAAACTTTAGAGGCAAATAACCAACTTATCGATAGTTTCAAGACGGTACACGATTTCCTTACTAGCGCATCAGGTAAAACTGAGTTATCCGCTGAAGAAAAAGCAAAATTTGCAAGTATAGAATCTAAGCTTAAAGAAGACTATGACAAAGGGATTAACAAACTGAGCTCTAACGGCGAAAAAAAGTTTAAAGATCTTACCTCTGCTTTAGAGAAAAAATCTAAAGGTGAAGTATTGAATGAAGCTGAAGTACAATCTCTAAAAGAATATTCTGAAGACTTAGCAAGTACTATAACGGCATTAGAAGATGAAAATAAGCCTTTCGCGCCTTCAACTAATCCAGAGGTAAGAGCCAAAGACGAAAAAGCTACTGTTGCCCTTAAGGAGGCAAAAGCTGCTGAAGCGGCTGCTGTCACTTCTTCTGGATCTAAACCTAAAACTAAACCAGAAACCTTACTAATAGAAGATGGTGGTGGCACTTCTTCTGGATCTACAGAAGATCCAACAGAAGGTGGTGGCACTCCTCCTCCTGAACCTGAACCTAAACCAAAAGATGAAAACTCACAAGAGAAGCAAAAAGTGACAAATTTCGCAAGAGTAAAT
>JANRMA010000004.1:0-2409 GCA_033762035.1 Rickettsiaceae bacterium | reverse complement strand
AAGCTCAGCTATTCTATTTGTACGCACATAAGTTTTTACGCTTATGCCTGCATGGCTTAATTTATAATAAGTGGCATATTTTTCTATTAGAACGTTAATTGCTTTTCCATTGACATATCCGCTAAATAGCTTGCTGCCCACTTGCCAGTTAGTTCTGATGAAGATTCTGCTACTACCAAGTCTGATATTTAACCCGCCCTCAACATCCTTAATTAAAATTGGATATAATGTATTATCGATGGAAACAATCCATCTTGTCCCCATCTTATGAAATTGGTTGTTGATCTGATCCTCTATAAAAGAATTTCTTTTTTGTTCTTTTATAAAAATATACATAGTTGTTGCAAGTAAATTTTCGGTAATCTCAGAAGTAAGCTCCCCGCTAATAAAACCATCCGGATATTCATCTGCTATAAAATGAGTATCAATATCTCCTTCGATAAATCTTTTATTAGATACAATAGCGCCTAAAAAACTTATATTATGTGAAATGCCTCGAATAATATATGAGCCTAAAGCAGAGCTCATTGTTTCTATTGCTTCTTCCCTAGTTTGGCCGTAAGTACACAATTTAGCAATCATAGGGTCGTAAAACATAGCAACTTCGCTTCCAGGGCCTACGCCGCTATCTATTCTTACGAATTTAGTCTTTGGGGGTTCGCTGTATTCTATAATGCGCCCGGAAGAAGGCAAAAAACCTCTCCTAGGATCTTCTGCATATATTCTACATTCAAGCGCCCATCCTTCTAGTTTAATATCTGCTTGGGTAAATAGAAGAGGCTTGTTTTCTGCTATATTTATCATTTGCTCAACAATATCTATGCCAGTTATTAATTCAGTAACGCAATGTTCTACTTGTAGCCTTGTATTCATTTCTAAAAAATAGAAATTTTGCTCTTGATCTACAATAAATTCAACGGTACCCGCGGAATAATAACCAACGTTATTAGCAAGATTTACACATTGCTTGTACATTTTTTCCCTTGTAGCTTCGGTGATAATCTTACTTGGAGCCTCTTCTATAACTTTTTGATGATGCCGTTGAATGGAACATTCTCTCTCTCCCAAACATACAACATTGCCAAATTTGTCTGCTAAAATTTGTATTTCTATGTGCCTTGGCTTTTCTATGAGTTTTTCGATAAACATTCTATTATCATTAAAGCATCTTTGCGCTTCTAATTTCGCAGAAACAAAGGCTGACTTCATCTCTTCTACATTTTTTACCGCTCTCATGCCTCTGCCACCTCCGCCTGCAGCAGCTTTGAGCAATACGGGAAATCCTATTTCCGTAGCTATTTTTATTGCATAATCTACATTCTCTATAATACCCATGTAACCAGGCACAGTATTTACTCCCGCAGATATTGCGATTTTTTTTGCTTCTATTTTATCTCCCATAGCTTTAATAGCACTTGAGCTCGGGCCTATTAATTTCACCCCTTCTTCTTCTAGCGCTTTTGCAAAATCTGCACTTTCAGATAAAAAACCATATCCTGGATGTACCGCATCAGCTCCGCTTGCTCTTATAGCATTTATAATATTTGATATATTTAGATAGCTTTCGTTTGATGGAGAATTTCCTATATAATAGGCTTCCTTTGCCATTTCTACGTGCAAAGAATTTGCATCTGCTTCAGAATATACAGCAGCAGAGCAAATTCCGAGTTGATCTAGAGTTTTAATTATGCGTATAGCAATTTCCCCTCTATTCACTACAATAACTTTATTAAATAATCTTGTTTGATTTTGACTCATTAATTTTCTCGGTTAATTTTTTGACTTTAAAGCATATATTTTTTAGGCTAATAAATATGATGTAAGTCTATGTAAAATTCTTTATAAAGGCAAGTTATCATGTTTCTTCCAGTAAGTATCAACTTGCTTATTACGCAAAAAACTCAATGCTTTACATATTCTTAATCTCGTATTTTGAGGCGGTATTATATCATCTAAATAACCTCTAGAAGCTGCTATAAAAGCTGATGTAACATTCTCTTTATATTCTTCAATCTTGGCCTTCCTTCTTTCTGGATCTTTAGCATCTTCTTTAAAAATTACCTCTACTGCTCCTTCGGGCCCCATTACGGCAATTTCTGCAGACTCCCAGGAATAATTTATATCCCCTCTTAGGTGTTTAGAATTCATTACAATATAAGAACCCCCGTATGCTTTACGAGTAATGACGCTAACTTTAGGAACAGTTGCTTCAGAATACGCGTAGAGTAATTTTGCTCCATGTTTTATAATACCATTATATTCTTGATCTGTTCCTGGCAAAAATCCAGGTACATCTATAAGCGTTACTATAGGAATATTAAAAGCATCACAAAATCTTATAAATCTTGCTGCTTTTCTTGAGGCTTTAATATCTAAACATCCAGCTAAATGCATAGGTTGATTGGCTAC
>JANRMA010000003.1:0-5526 GCA_033762035.1 Rickettsiaceae bacterium | reverse complement strand
ATGTGTAGAGTTTCATTATCAGCTCTTAAGTTTGCAGATAAAAAAGCGGATCTTCTTGTGTCAAATATAGCAGCATCGCAAGATCCTGAAGCAACAATTAAAGACGCCTTAGCCAGAACTATTGTTGGTAAAGGGCAGATTTTGGGCCTTCAGACTAGCGTTGTTAGAAAAACAGATTTACTAGAGCTAGGGGCTTTAAGAGTAGCTACTTCAAGCGCAGAATATGCGACTAAACTCAATGATCATATAAATCTTATAGTACAAAGAATAGGGTCGATAGAAGAAGGGGTAAGACCAACTTTTGCAAAAGAAATATCAGAGTTTGTCGCAGCTACTGTCATGCTTGCTAATAACCCATCTGATCCTAATCAAAAAAGAATATGCATAGATTTGGCAAATAATATAGCAAATATTATCAGAGATACTTCTAATTTTTGCTATGAAAGAAAATTTCAAATTTATCAGGAAATAACAGAAGAAATATCCAATTTGAACCAAAATTTATCAGAACTTGCCTCCATTAACAAAGAGCTAAAAGCCTTGCCCCTCAATAGCGACAGATCGTTTTTAGAGGATGCGCGTGATAAAATAATTAATAATATATCTTCAATGATAGATTTAGATGCCCCGCAAATTGGAGATTTTAGCGCTGCAACAATATCTTCCAGAGGCTACGTTTTGGTTGATGGAGCTGCTGGATCTTGCTGGCAAATATCATCTTCATCAATGTCTTTAAACGATGTTAATGCAGGACATTCTATACCAAGCCTATATATGCGAAATAATAATTTTGCAAGTTTTGATATAACGCAACAAGGGCCGGTCGAATGTACGTCTCTTTTTTCATCCGGTTCTACAAGTAGTGGGGCTGGAAAAATTCTAGCCTTATACGATTTATATAATAATCAACTAGCATCCCTAATTGATTCTTTAGATATCTTAGCTGCAAATGTTACACAAAAAATGAATGCGGTACATAATTCTGGCTCGTGCACTTCTGGAAGAAGCGATATCACTGGCACTACTACTAGTTTTAATAGCGAGTCAAAAGAATGGAAAGGATCTTTTACTTTAGGTCTTGTCGATGCTAATGGCAAAAATTTAAAAAGTAGCCTAGGAAGTTCTGCTTATAATATACCCCCGCTAAAACTTAATCTTGAAAAACTATCTACAATCTCCGAAAACGGGTCTGTTTCTACCAAAATGATAATAGACGAAATAAACTCGCACTTTAATTTTGCAAATAAAACAGTGGTCGCTATGTGCCCGCAATCTGATAATTCATCAAAACATTTGATGCAAGATATTGCGATGGTAGTTTCAAGTAACAAAAATGGAATATTTAAGTTCGACTTTTCTGGTTTTAATAATTCAGATTTTGATGCAGATTTAGAGATTTTAACAGTATCTGGCCCTACTGGCACTTCTGTAAATGGAGCTCTACCTGAAAAATATAGCTTTACAGCAGGAGAAAAGGCTAGAACATTTCAATGCGTTAATTTGGCTAAAAGTAGCTTAACTGGCTCACAAAACATAGATGTCAAATTTAGAGTAAAGGGCACTAATGGTAATTTCGGAGAAGGAATATTGCGATTTAATATAAATTTCGATACAGCCTACGATCCATGCACAAGAATTACGGGTAGTTTAATAGGCGGGGCTTCTGATGGTAGTTTTGTGTCAAGCGCAGCAGATACATCTTCTAAAATTGCCGCTAAGCTAGTAAGAGCAGATGGCTCAGCTATTAGCACAGAAGAGGCGGGATTTTTCAATATCACAAAAAATACTACTGATACTTTTGGTATAGTTTTGCAAGATGACACTAGTAGCACTAATGTGGATTTGGAAGGTTTTAGTAGTGTATCAAGAGGATTTGGGCATTATTATGGTATGAATAATTTGTTTAATATAACAGAGCAAAGTAAATTTTATGCAAGTTCTATGCGTATTAGGCAAGACATATTCCTTGATGATGCTTTATTTTCCTCGGGTAGGTTACTAAGCGCATCTCCTACTCAGCAAGTTAAGGTCGTAGGAGGCGCGGCAGCTTCTGCTACAGTAAATTTTACTGCATTTGGAGGCGGTATTAATATTGCGAGCTACAATGGGGCAACTCTGACAATTGATTCTAAAACTTATACTTTGGTAAATAGCGCAACAACTTCAGTAGATGAAATTAGTATTTTAGGATTAACATCTGAGCAGGCGATTATTAACGCTATAGTCACTTATTTGAACGATGATGCATATATTAGCAATTTAGTAGAATTTAGTTCTGGCGCTGATCAGTTAATTATGACATCTACTATAGGGGGCGCAAGCAGTAATGCTATTTCTTACCAGTTTGTATCCGGAGGCGCTTTAGTATTTAACAGCGCAGCTGATACAGGTGCTCTTAGTTTTAGCGGAGGTACAGATTTAAGCAAAGCTCTGTACGTAGAAACAGCGGCTCTCATTATGCCAAGCGCTTACGGAAAATTATATGAGGATTTTGCAAACCTCGATTACGCATCAGATTTTATTACTAGCGATTCTATCAAGATTTCTGCTATGGGACTCTCTTCTTATGCGACCAATATATTAGATAGGCTTTTATATTTTAAACAAACAACTGAAAATAACATGAATGTTAAAGTTTCGACATTAAAATATCTAGCATCTGATTTTAGAGAAAAATTCGGCTTTGATGCAAGTGAAAATGCTATGGAAATTGCAAATCTTGTATTTTTTAAAACTACTCTAGCTCAGGCTCTATCTAAAATAGAAGAAATGAATAAAGCAGTACTTCTTGCACTTACGAGGTAAATAAACAAAAATGAAAGCAAATAGTTTGTTAAGAAATGCTTTGAGTAATCCATACGCTAATAGCTTAAGTAAAATTATGGATATAAGAAATGATTCTATCAGTGCCCAAACTACTGGCACTAAATTTAAAAATTTCTCCCAAATGCGCTCTGAAGGCTTATTACAAAATTATGATAGCGTTCAAACTTCTATGGCTAATTTGCGCAGCACTACTTTAAGCAATCAATCAGCTACAAGTTTTATGAACGCTCAACTTGGAGCATTAAATTATTTACAAGATTTAGTAATGGATGTGCAAAATTTTGTTGTATCTGCTAGCGCTATTATATCACCTAATATTATACAATCACAAGTATCTGATTTTTTTGACAGACTAATTATTATAGCCAATCAATATAGTTCTGTTATGGGATATATTTTTGGTGGGAGTATGAAGAATATTCCCCCTATACAAGATACTGGGTCCTTTAAATCTAATACAAATATTATTAATGATATAGCAACTAGTAATTATACAGATATTGTTTCATATCAAGGTAAAATGCTATTAGGCGAAGGGCTAGGAGTAAACACAGACATAGATATAACTGACGATTCCTTCACAGAATCTATAGCAGCACTTCATTTGCTACAAAATATGACTAATACTGATACTTATAGTAAATCTCAAGTATTATCAAGGCTGACAAGAGCCAGTCAGAATATCAATATTGCTATGGCAAAAATTTCTCAGAATTTAAGAATTGTTGATAGTCAAAATCAGCTACTTAGAGTAGAATCAGAGAATGCGAATACGGTATACGATTCAGTATTTAGAACTAATATAGTAGAAAATTTTGTACAGCAGTCTCAAACAACCTCTAGTCTTGAGTCTATGGCCACTAGCCTCAAAATTACTATGGATAGTAATTTTGCTGTTGCAAAAAAATTATATGAGTCTTAATTGTGGCAAGACTAAAATATAAATATTTACAGCCTAAAATTATAGAAACCTATTTTGGTCAAATTACCGTGGATCCTGATAAAATTATCAATTTTCCAAAAACTATTTTAGGATTTCCTCAGTATCATGATTATTGTATTTGTAATATTCCAGAGAATAAAGTGCCAGGATCTTTAATCATGCAAAGCGCGGAAGAAGACAGACATGCCTTTATTATAACCCCCCTTGGTAATGAAATTTTTGAAGCTAGTGATCCAGTAATGGAGTACCAAGATCTTGTCGATGTTGCATCCACTTATAATATAAAACAGGAAAATTTATTTAGTCTTGCTATTACTAAATTGTCTAAGGAAAATGATAAGATAATCAAAACCTTGAATTTAATGGCTCCTATATTAATAGATATTCATGAAAAACTGGGATATCAACATGTTTTCCTAAAAAATAACTACCCCATTAATTATATAGTAGGTTAGCGCCCGGCTAAGCTTCTTGCGCTTGAGCCTTATATTATAAACTATTAATTCACATTTTTCTTGCGTAATTAAAAAAATTCTCTATACTTACCAAATTATTATTATGAGAGAAAACCAATGTTAGTTAACACTGTTTTGAAAGGTGAGCTTAGAGAGAAGTTAGGCACAGGCGCCGCTAGAGCGCTAAGAAAAGATGGAAAAGTCCCTGCAATAGTTTATGGATCAGGTCATCAGCCTGTTTCTATTAGCATCGAAGAGAAAGAAATAACTAAATTATATAGAAAGCACGGCTTTAAATCTACAATCATTGAATTAGATATTGAGGGTAAGTCTTGTAAAGTATTACCCAAATCAGTAGATCTACATCCAACAAACGAGCTTGTACGCCATGCAGATTTTATATTTCTACAAAGAGAAGGTATGCAAAAAGTAGAGGTTCCTATTGTTTACGACGGCAAAGAAAAATGTGTTGGTCTTAAAAGAGGTGGTTTTTTTAATATTATACACAGAAAACTCACCCTACTTTGCCCAGTAGATAATATTCCAGTTGAAGTGAAAATTGATGTTTCAAATATGAGCATAGGTAGCTCTATTAAATCTCAAGCAATAAAGTTACCAGATGGATCTTCTTACATTACTCATAAGAATTTTATTCTCGCATCCATCACGGGAAGAGGAAGTAAAACAAAAGACACAGAAACCGAGCAAGCTAAATAATTATATGGTTTTGCGGATTCCTTCTTGTTATCTCCTCGTAGCAAGGTATCTACTCTTACCATTTCCTGGATCCCCTTTTGCAAGGGGATGACAAGAAGAGTCATTTCCTTCGCCCCCCTTTTACAAGGGGATGACAGAACCGGGCCTTCATTCTTCCCGCTCTCCCTCTCATTGTCATTCCCACGAAGGTGGGAATCCAGAATAAATATCTCCTGGATCCCCTTTTGCAAGGGGATGACAAGGGGGCAAATATGTCATTCCTAAGCTGCGGCGGGACTCCAGAATAAATATCTCCTGGATCCCCTTTTGCAAGGGGGTGACAAGAAGATTCATTTCCTTCGCCCCCTTTTACAAGGGGATGACAGAACCGGGCCTTCATTCTTCCCGCTCTCCCTCTCATTGTCATTCCCGCGAAGGCGGGAATCTAGAATAAATATCTCCTGGATCACCTTTTGCAAGGGGATGACAAGAAGAGTCATTTCCTTCGCCCCCATTTTAAAGGGGGAGAACAGAACGGGCCATAAATAATACCAGCTCGGCAGATCCTAGTGTTTCGAAAGAGGGAGGTAAGCGGGAGTAGGGATC
>JANRMA010000002.1:0-5241 GCA_033762035.1 Rickettsiaceae bacterium | reverse complement strand
ATATTACTATTCATATAGTAGGCAATCTAGGTCCAAACAATAAGCAAGTAAGAATACAAATTTTAGACACAACTACAAATGCAGTCAATTCTACCGAATATTATAATTTATCTACCTTTTCTAGTTATTATAAAATTTCTTGCTCAGATGCTACATCCAATCTATATGGCCTTAATTTCTTATATATGGATACAGTTGATGCAAGCAGTATAAGTGTCCGAATCAGACAAGGGGTTGCAGATTATTTATGGGCTGGTCTTACCGATATTCGCTCTCAAATTTCGACTAGATTAAGCGAAATGAATGACAATAAATTTGCGATTAGACAAAAAGTAAATTTAGCTAAAGATGCTTTACAGAAGTTAATTCAAACTACGGCAAAAAATGCCACAGCAGATATTGGATATATAAACCAATCAGCTGCTGATATAATTGCCCTAGAGCAGTTAACTCTACAAAATAACTATAGAAAATAAAGGTATAATATGAATCATAATAATCTTATTGATCAATATAAACATGTTAGTCAGACAACCCAATCCAACTATCTAGCTATTGCTTCAATTTTTCAAAGATGCAAAAATATGCTCAAAAAAGCTAAAGAACATAATAGCAAAAAGCATTTTTTACAAAGAACACAAGAAATTATAGAAATAATGAACGAAATGAAGAAAACAAATCATATTCGTTTATTCTCTAGCGAACCGGAAATAGCAAAAAACTTAAATGAAATTAATGCTTCTATGTATAATATGGTTCACGATTTAGTAACATCTGGAGCGGAATCTGATCAATATGATCCTGTAATTAAATGCTTTGAAGATGTAGAAAATTTCTTCCTGAATTCTAATCAAAAAATGAATATACAAAATCAAAATACTAGCTTGCAAAAAGGTGAAAAAAACGGAATAAATGAGCTACTAGATTTATAATTTGAAATATTTGACTTTAAATATAAATGCACTAAAATATCATTTTATGTAAAATGATATACACGTGTTAATATATCAAAAATATATTATCAAATCAATATTTCCGCATTTATTATTTGCCGCAGGTATATTATCTATAATAATATGGTTAAGCCAAGTTTTAAGACTCGCATACCTATTCGAAACTAAAATTTTTATTTTCGAATTTATTACAATCACTCTTCTGATATTACCATCATTAATACATAGTATATTGCCATTGGCTCTTCTATATTCTTTTATTTTTTCTTACAATAATCTTAAAGCTAATAAGGAGATAGTAGCTTTTAAGTCTGCAGGGCTCTCAATTCGTAATTTGCTCCATCCTTTTATAATAGTAAGCCTTTTAGTATTTTGCATTTCGATAATTAATGCAAGTATATTAATGCCATATAGTTACAACCTTTTAAAGCAGAAAATTCAGGTACATAAAAATCGTTTTGCAACCGCTGCTATCGAAGAAGGTATGTTTACACAATTATCTAAAAAATTAGTAATTTTTCTAAACAAAAAAATTTCCACTACTCAGTTTAAGGGTATTATTTTATTTGATTATGGAGGCGATGGCCCGCCTTCTATTTTACTTGCAAGTGAAGGTAAAATAATAGACCAATCTGGGATCATTAAGTTCAACTTACTAGATGGTGTAAGGCAGTCATTCTCTTCTGTAGGTAATTTGGAAATACTTAGTTTTGATAAATTTAATGTTAAACTTAATAATTCACAAATCGTTGAAGGTAACTCAAAAAAACGCGACATGAACGAAAAATATATATGGGAACTATTATGGAACAATAATACTGACGAGGGAGTAAAATTAAAACATATAGCAGAAGGAAACAATAGAATAGCATGGTCTTTAATGTGCATAATATTACCTCTTGTTTCAGTAGTAGTGTTACTGCGGAATGAATATAGGAGAATGGAGTCTATATTATTCACTCTTAAAGCAGTAGCATGTAGTTTATTTTTTGCTTTAATATATTTTATTATTTTATCAGCGAACTATAAATATCATATTTTAAATATAGCTTTATATATCAATTTTATTTTTGGGCTCATTTTTATTGAATTTTTTTCTTTAGGTAAAAATTTAGACTCCAAAGTTCCTGTATAAAATTAGTAGCAAAATTACCACAATCAAGCCCTTTTGATAATGATATCAATAATAACTCTGTTTAAGGAAGAGCTTATATCTTATATTTTATAAGCTTCAATTATATAATGAGCATATATGCGTATTGATTCTATTTTAGGTTTATCTCTAATTACTTTTAGTTCATCAGAAGCATTTCTGATTCCCAAGAACAATATATTTAAGAACATTAAATTATTGAATAACAATGAAGAGGCTACTAAAACTGACTTTATAAAAGATATGGTTCATAAATTTCAAAAATTTTCTAGTCAAAAAGCTGAATTATGCTTTGAAGAAACATCACAAATATATTTATTTGGAGTAGTAGCAGCAAAAGGGCTTTTAAAAGGAGATTTAGCTGACCTAGAATACGATGCCCCCACAGCCTCACTCTTAATGAAAATTACAAACCCTCCTTATAATATTCTTACTTCTGTTCCCATAGTAAGCTTTGCTTTATCTGCTCATTTGCACGAAAACACAACACCTAAACTTTGGCCAGAAGAAAAACTTCCAGAGGAAGTAATTGAAAGCGGTGAAAACTTAGGTTCTAATAAATTTTTAGACAGTATTGCAAAAAATTTTAAATTATTATTACTATATCCTCTTACTGGAGCAATCTATGGATGCGGATCATTAATACTCGCAGCATCTGCTCCAATTATTTCTAGCGGCCTTGCTCAAAAACTTGGATTTGATGTTTTAGACTCGGTAAAAGCTGATTGCGCAAATACAAAAGAATTTCTAGCCTCTACATTTGTTTCAACGGCTGCGCTTATTTTACTACCTTTATATTATCTTGTTTATTCTACAGAAGGATTAATTAATCCCAAATTTAAGGGCCAACTAGAAAATAGCATAAAAAATGAAATAAACTTTGACTCATCAGAGCTACTTGATAGAGATTACGAATTCGGTAATGCATTAAACCTAACCGAGATTGGAACAACTAATATAGATTTTAGTGAGTTCGATGGAGCAACAAGCCTGATAGGCGATACAGGCGCAATTATTCCTTAAAAGAAAAAAATGTTTTACATTTATTAATCTAAAATTTAAATCTGGTAAAAATATCACGCTATATTTCTATTTGATCTTATTACAAATTTTAAATTTACATATAATATTTAATATTATATTCTAATATATATAATTAAAAATATGTAAATTATGTCTAGAGATAGGTCAATAGAAGAGGAGCCAAAAATACAAAAGCTGATAAGTAAAAATTGCCGCAATCAAAGAGGACATATCGCAACAAATAATGCCTTCTCAATGATGGCGATATTGTCAATGCCTTTCTTCTTATTAATTGGCGCTTCGCCGGTATCTGCTTTTGCACCTCCTTTAATAGTCGGAGGTGTTTTAGTGGGCGCATCCTGCCAAGTTGCTAATGTTTACCGGCAAAGAAAGGTAACGCAAGAATTAGAAAAGCAGGTGGCTTATATTCAAACAAAATATCCAGAAGCATTTAATGATCTTGCTAAAAAAAAGGGAGAGTTCTCTTCAAGAGGTGAATATAATGAATTTTTGATTGACGCTATTAAACATGCGTGCGATAAGGATCCAGATATTGCCGCTGAATTCATTGGCGCAAAAGGTGATTTCAACAAACTTTATCAAAACTCAAATGTTGATAAAAACTATAAATTCGAAGATAGAATGTTTTCTATATCTAGGAGTAAAAAGTATCAATTTCACGATTTAGGGGCGCATGCTCCTAACGCTGCACCGCCTTCCGTTGATGCAAATAACAGCGCAGATACAGAAAATGCCAGAAAAGACCAGATAATAGAGGCATCTCGTGCAATAACAGAAGCCGCAGAAAAAGATCTAGCCGGGCCGAGTACAAATTCCGGTCAACCACAAAGTGATAATAAAGCCCAAGTTAATACTTTACAAAATGTAAATAATAATTATTCGCAATCGGCAACAATCACTATAATTAATAACGGAAATCTTATATCAGTAATATCTAACCCTAGCCAAAAACAAGACGAAAATATTGATTATAACGCACAAGCTACAATATTAAATAGTAGCCAGGTACAAGATCAGGTAAATAAAATAGTACTTGCTGCGCAGGAAATAGTTAAATTATCTACGCAAAATCCACTGCCAGCTCATTTCAATGAATTAATAAATAAACAAGTACTAGAAATTACCACATCAGCTAGCGAAATAACTAAATTTGCAAAAAGCCAGGAAAATGGCACCCGCCCCGCCGAATCTGCACCGTCTAATACAAATCCTACACACCAAAACGTGCCTGATAGAAATGGCGATAAATTACGCCAATCTTTAAATAATTCGGTAAAACACAGTGACAATCCTCCTCGCCCGGCAAATAATGGTCATAGCAGTCGTATTTTATAACCTAGGACAATAAATCTTCTGTAATTTTTAGTTTTTTGTTTTTAGTAAGTACGTATCTATAAATTTGCATATTTTCTATAATTCTTTGTACGTATGATCTAGTAATATAAAAAGGAATTAACTCTATCCAATTTATTACCCCATAAAGCTTCATTTCGGCAGGGTCTCCGAATTTTTCTACCCAAGAATTAGAAGCAGGTCCTGCATTATATTCACATGAGGCTTTAATATAATTATGAGTTTTATTAAATTCTTTAGTAAGATAATATGCACCTAATTTAATATTATAAGCAGGATCTATAATTCTTTTTGGTTTATATTTAATACCAAGCTCATTACAAAGCTTTTTCTCAGTAGCTGGTATAATTTGCATTAATCCATCCTCACTAATACCATTAAAACCCTTAGTATCAAAATTAGATTCTTGTCTAATAGTTGCAAGAACATGTTCCTTGCTTGCTGCGCTATCTGGTATTTTATAAGGAGTAGGAAATGAGTCTTCTATATTAAGATATCCAAACCAAGATGCAAGTTTGGAGATTTCTACTTTCCATCTTAAATCCAGATTTTTTCTTATCTTCTGGTAGAGCAAAGCTATCTCCCCTGTGGTTTTTGCATACTTAAAGGCTTCTTTAGAATATTTGGTAAGGAAATTTTTCTTATCAGTATAAGAGAAAAACAAAGCTATTTCAGCGTAAGGATTTTTTGCGAGGCTAGATTTATCTTCGTTTGTAATTGTGTATTTTTCTTCTAAAT
>JANRMA010000001.1:0-3017 GCA_033762035.1 Rickettsiaceae bacterium | reverse complement strand
TTTGGTGGTGTATTTTTAGGCAAAAGTCTCAAACTAAATGGTACGGACATTAATAGCTTAATTAAGAAACTTTATGCAAAAGACACTACGGAAGATATAGCCAAAAAAGCTCTTGTATATTACGCGAGTAGTGAGTTTACTAACATAAACGAAATTCAGGGTGAGTATGAATATAAAGAGCAAAAATTAAATTATGAAAAAATAAGCGGCACAGCGGACTTATTCAAGTTTAAAGCAATTGCCCAGTCTAGTCTTGATGGATTTATTAACATAGGATCTGATATAATTTTTTACCCAGATATGGTACGTCCGCCAAAAGAAGAGGAATTTTGGTTTACTATCAGCCTAATTTCTCAAGGTAAGTATAGCAAATTATCCCATAGTCTTGCATTTAAAGAAGGCACAAATTTACAGCGAATCAAACAAATCGCAAGAAATTTTTTCTAATTTACTTTTGTAGCTATTGTAGCATTTCGTTGTAATTTAAATGGAAGAACTATAAATCCCGATGCCCCCACTAAACATAAAATTGGTATTATACGTAAGCCATTTTTTAATGCTTCTAAATCATAAATTGGCACATTATGCAGATCGGTATTACCATTCCATGATTGTTGTATTAAATGACTTATTATGATATGAAACAAATAACCAAAAGACATATTAATGCAGTTTACTACAGATATAGCAAGTGCGCTCTTATCTTTGGAAAATAGTTCAGTAATAGTAGAAAATACCAACACTTGATATGAACATAAAATACCTAAAACAAACATCAAAAAAGCTACTAAATAAAAATTTGGACTCTTGAGTATGAATAATATCATAAAGATTCCAGTTACAAATATACCAGTAAGGAAAATAATTAAGGTAGAGGAGCGAGTTTTATCTGCTGCATAAGCAAGTAATGGGCCTCCAACGCACATACCAATATAAACCGAAAATGCAGCATTCAAGCTTTGTGACACAGAAAAGTGATAAATTTGCCTAAAAAACACAATAGACCAAATATCAGCAAATCCCTCAAGGCTTCCAACCATAAGGCCTCCGCATATACCAATATATAAAACATAAGGATTAAAAGATGTAGAAAATATTTCAGAAAATTTTATAGGAGAATGTTTTAAAAACTCTCTAGATTTGCTAGGCTTTACTACAACAACTATAAGACCAATAAGAAAAAAAATACTAGCAATTATAGTAATACCATTTTGAAAACCCACCGTATCTAATAATTCTTTAGTGGGCTGACCCCCGGCAACAGCTCCAAGTAGCCCAAAGGTGAAGGCAAATCCAATTAGAGTATTCATGTATTTTTCGTGAAAATAGTAAGCACTAGCTTTAGCAACAGAAAGAAAAGCTGCTGCAGAGCCCATACCAATTATTAAACGACTTGCAAGAATATAATTCCAATCTTCGGCATAAGCAAATATTAATGCACCTATTATAGTAACTATAATAGACAAAAAAGACACTGTTTTAACATTATATTTGTCCAGTAAATATCCTATTGGTATTTGCATACCTGCGTATCCTAAATAATAATAAGCAGCAAGCCTTCCAAATTCTACTGTACTCAATGAGTACCTGATCATTAACTCTTCTCTCAAAATTCCAGGCACAAGCCTTAAAATAAACTGAAAAGCGAAGAATAATACCAAAGAAAACCAAATGATTAATGATGATTTGGATCTAAATAATCCTGCTTGCATTTCATTCCTTCTATATATAAACTTTAAAACACATCACTATAACTAAAAAAAATTTCACTGTCAAGAATATGAACAATTTTCCAATTTTTAAGAGTATTTTTTTTGATTGTTTATATGCAAATCTCATTTTTATCTTAGAGTCAGAATATTACATATGGTTTACTACAAGACTTCTGTCTCTAAACTTAATATATCTATTAGCCCCAGCTTTTTTTGGTGTATTATTATCGGGAATTATAAATTATACGATAGGGTATATTTTGCGGGGGATGTTAAATTATTATTTAGACAAAAGACAAAAACCACGAAATAATTCGTTAGAAATTTTAGAAAGATTTTATGCTTTTTTATGGCCAATATTAATTTTATTTGGATGGGGTTATTTATTTTTTAAGGTAATGACTCTTTTTGCGGGAATTACTAAATCAAATATATTTAAAACAGTATTTCTAATATCTGCAGTACGTGTTATATATTATTCTTTTTACTAATTTAAAAATAAATCAATATCCAAAGGAGCAAACTTGAAATTAAAAATACAAGAAAATCAAGGTCATATAATACACGAAGAATTATGTTATTTAGGATTAGATAATAAAGCTAAATATCTAACTCAAGTAGCTTTAAAAATATTGGAACTCAAAAAATTAAACCCAGAAAAAGATTTTTGGGTAATTACTCCTAATTATTTTTCTATTGAAATACTAAAACAAGAGCTTTTTTTTGCAAATAACTCAGAAGAAAAAACTAGTCAATCTCTTCGCGCGATAATATTGCCACGAATTACAACTGCGGAAAATTATATTCAAAACCAGATATTACATAATTCTTACGAATCTTATTCGAATTACGAAGAAATAGTTATAATGAGCCAAATTATAATGAAATATCCAAATCGTTTATTTAGGGCGGGGGAGTCTATTGCTATTGCGGCTGAATTTGTGCTTCTATTTTGGAACTTAAAGAAAAATTTTATCGATATAAATTCAGTGGATGAGTGGGTAGAGCAAGATCTTTCGGCTTATTGGCATTATACAGCAGATTTTTTAAAATATGTATTTTGTGAATTTGAAGAAATTGTTTGCGCAAGTAGCCTTAGTAATAATAATGAAATTTTTAAAGGTCCCAATAATAGATATTTAATACTTGTGGGCTTAACAGAAAATTTACAATTCTTTACTAATTACTTCAAGGAATCTAAAGTTTCTCATTTAATTATACTTCCGCCTTTAATTAATATAGGGGATGAAACTAACAAAGAAATGATAAAATATTTAACTCAATTCTATGATGAAAATATCATTT